>JBDSBN010000338.1:0-3731 GCA_039921585.1 Ginsengibacter sp.
AGAAGAAGCAGAAAGAAACGGATTTCTTTTGGAAGAAAAGGTGTTGGTAAAACAAACTCCCAAACATCAACATTTCAGAGCGATGCTTTTATTTGGAAAAGAAAACCAGGAGGTGATAAATCATGAAATCATGATTAAAAACCATGACGGGGTTTATTCGGATGAGTTCATTTATTTGTTGAAGGATTATTATTTGGATTGATTCCCTGAGGGCTATCAGGTTTCAGCTATCAGGTTTCAGGTTTTAGTTAAGTTCAGCTTCTGCATATTCCTTCATATATAGATACTCTTCTGTTAACTGACCATCTTTTATAATAGTGGCCTGATCGATTATCATTGATTTCCCAATGACCAGATCCTCTAAAATGAATTTAATTAATTGTTCTCCAAAATACTTTGATGCATCTCTGGGAAGTTCATTGGGCAAATTTCCGACAGCCATTAAGTCAATTGAGTCCGGAAGATAAGGCGCTGTTGCCTCTCCGGAAAACCGATCAATTCCGTATATCGGATCTTCAATAGTGGCATCGCCAATATTACATGGAACAGAGCCGTGAACATCATCCGTAATATCTGCAATAGTTCTTATTTTAAAAGAATCCTTTTTCATATCCTCCATCTCAAATAAGCGGGGAATTCCTTTTTCCCAATAAACGCCATTGATCAACACATCTGTTTCTGACAGATAGTTGTGAAATAGACATTCATACTTTTCAGGACTCTCATGAAATTCATCTCTTATATACTCTCCGGTTTCTTTATTTCGATACAAGTTTGCTCCTTTTAATTGAACATATACGGGATACGAGAAAACCTTATCGGAGACATAATCAGCAGGCTCTACTTCGTTAATCCCCATTAAACTCATCACCTCCACAATTCCATTAGACACGCGCCCACTACCGGTTATCGCTATTTTCATCAAAGGAATTTTCAATGCAAAATAAGAATGAATTAATTCTTCCAGACTTCTAAGTTGATAAACCCGCTTCAGTTCTAATGCCTTTGTTCTATTTCCATAAGCCATCATTCCATTATGCGCTCCTACTAACCCCGCAAAAAAACCAAAGCCCAATAAGCGCGCTCCATCTTCATGTAAAAGACACTCATAATCGATCAGCGTTATTTTCTTTTTGATGATTGCCTGCAACATTTCCTGATTATAGGACTGCATCTTTTTTGTATGAGAAAAGAAGAAATAGGTTTTCCCTTCCATCAGCATTTCTACAGGGACTTCTTTAATGCCAAATAAAATGGAGCACTCACTTAAATCATCTTTTACTTCTATTCCCTCTTCCCGATATTCATTATCTGAATAACATCTTTCCGCCGATGATTGCACAATAATTTTGATATCCATATTGTCCTGAATCCATTTACATTGTTGTGGGGCAAATGCCACACGATTGTCTGATGGAGTTTTTCCTTCTTTAATTAAGCCAATTTTAATCATCCGAGTACCAATTTTATTCCGGCGAATTTACAGTTAATGATTCATAAATGATTGGCAATATAATGAAATGATTATTATAATAAAATATAACCTTTCAGGATTTTCAAGTCTGATGTTCGTTCAGGAAATCTTCCTTTTCAATTCGGCATTTCAGAAAATATCTGAACAATTTTTTGTAAAAAAAAAATTCAATCTACATTCAAGTGAAAACATATTATTCTGAAACACAGTGCAGTAAGATGCCTTGTCTTAACAAATGATTACATGCTTTGATTTTGATTTCAGAATTTCTATCGATTAATTTGCACCTATGTCCATCGCAAAAAATATATTTCATCGCATTCTTGAAAGGAGTTCTTCCTATGCGGTTTTATTTTTTGCATTGCTACTTCTCACAGGGGCATGTCCGGTAAAACAGTTTATAAAATCTACCCATGGCACCTCTGTCAATACTCAATATGGCAGTAAAAATAATCATACTGTATCACTGAAAAAGGGGAACGAAAGAGTTTCCTGCTGTTTTATAAATCAGCAATCCGCTTTAAAGAAAATAAGCAATCAACTATCTACTCCTTCCTTTCAATTTATTTTCAGTGATTATAATGCAGAAAAAGGCTTTGACCTATATTACTTTTTAAATGGTCAGCATGTAAAGGTATTTTCATATACCCCTGCACCTTCTACCACTTCCCTCCCACGCTTTCTACAGACCCGCCGAATTTTAGTTTGATACCCTTTCATTGTGAATGATCTAATCCCCTGTTGCTTTCTGCAATACGGGTAATCCTTAATTTATTTATTGATGAAAGAATATGACAAAAAAAATCATTGTGTTCATAGCTGTTTTATTGCTATGGAATTATCAGATTGGGTACACTCAATCAACGCCCTATTCTCTTGAAGAAGTTTGGGAAAAAACATTGAATCACTATCCTTCTTTAACTTCCGGAAAGAAATTAATAGAAGTAGAAAAAATAAAAAAATCTCTTGTAAAAAAGCAGTTTGCACCGGAAATCAACGTGCAGATGCAGCAAAATTATGGAGTAGCACAAAGCAGTCCGGGAGCTTTTATACCCTTACCCGGAGCATTCACCGCTGCCGGAGTAAATTCAGCTTCGGGGAATACACTTACAGGTTCCAGCGTTTTCTCTTCCGCCACGCTGCAATGGAATTTTCTTCAATTTGGCAGGCATCAATCAAAATTAGATGTTGCAGATGCTGCGATCAATTTAAGCAAGGCGCATTTTAATCAGCAGGAATGGATGTTGCTTTATAAAGTGACCGGAATTTACTTTGCCGCATTACAATCGCATGCAGCACTCGATATCGCCCGCTCAGAAAACAAACGACTGATTGAATTATATGACCTGACAAGAGCTCAGGTGGATGCCGGCTTAAAACCCGGTGCGGACAGCCTTCTTCTCAAATCTTCTTTATTGCAATCAAAGGCCAGGCAACACGAACAACAGGCAAAATTAAAAGAACATTTAATTCAGCTCGCTATATTCACTGGAGAAGAAACGATTGAAATTGATCAGTCATTTTATACTCATTTCCCAGAGAATAAAATACTGAATCCGGAACTTATAAACCATCCATACATTCAAACATATAATGCCCGGATGAATCATGCAGAAGCAGAATTAAACCTGATTAAAAAGGAGGTCTATCCATCTATTGGTTTGCTCGCCGGTGCTGGTTTAAGAGGCTCTGGTTTATTTCCGGACGGCACCATCAAAAACAGTCTCTCTGCACCCTGGAATAATTTAGCCGGAAGCTATCTTGGGGGAATAGGAATTACCTGGAACTTCAGTTCCCTTTATCAAAACAAATCAAAACAACAAGTTGCAAACAAAACACTCGCCTCCCTGGAAGCAGAAAGAGAAGCTGTACAACTACAATTACAATCACAATATCAATCAGCCCATGCGGCGCTCACAGAACAATTCCAAAACCTGAAGGCTTCCGAAGCCGCAGTAAAAGCATCTCTGGAAGCATATGAACTGTATGAAGTACGGTACCAGTCGGGTTTAATTAATCTGATTGAATTGCTTCAATTACAAAAAATCCTGCAGGATACAGAAAGAAATTATTTATATGCCCTTCATGTTTATTGGACGGAATTATTAAACCAGACAGAATCTCTTGGGAGCTTTTCTTTTCTGTTGAATGCTATTAAAAAATAAACCAGATTAACTATGAATATTATTAGACTAGCTCTTCGCAAACCTGTAGACGTAATCGTTGTTGTGCTTGCAATAGGCATTTTCTCTTTCTT
>JBDSBN010000339.1:0-9998 GCA_039921585.1 Ginsengibacter sp.
TAATGGGGATGATATCCGTGCAAGAGTGCTTCGTGAAGCAGAAATCCTGGAAGGCTCTGTAAGGAATACAGGTATTCATGCTTCTGCAATTATCATCGCACCCTCTGATCTAATGGATCTAATTCCGGTGGCAGTTTCTAAAGACTCGGATCTGTGGCTCACACAAATTGATGGAGGAAATATTGAAAGTGCCGGTTGCTTAAAAATGGACTTTCTTGGATTAAGAACCCTGAGTATTTTAAAAACAGGTTTGTCCCTGATTAAGGCCAATCATGGGGTAGAGATCGTACTGGATGACCTTCCCCTGGATGATGAAAAAACCTATAAACTATACCAACGCGGAGATACAAACGGAACTTTTCAGTTTGAGAGTCCGGGGATGCAGAAGCATCTGAAAGAATTAAAGCCCGATCAATTTGATGATCTCATTGCGATGAATGCCTTGTACCGTCCTGGTCCAATTGCTTATATCCCAAGTTATATCGAACGGAAGCATGGAAGGCAGGAAATTCACTATGATCTTCCGGAAATGAAGGAGTACCTGGAGGATACGTATGGCATTACTGTTTATCAGGAACAGGTGATGTTGCTTTCTCAAAAAATTGCCGGCTTCACCAAGGGAGATGCGGATGTTTTGAGAAAAGCAATGGGTAAAAAACAAAGGTCTGTACTGGATGAGCTAAAGCAGCAGTTTATTGAAGGAGCACAAAAAAACAATCACCCAAAAGCTAAGTTGGAAAAGATCTGGTCGGATTGGGAAGCTTTTGCTCAATATGCATTTAACAAATCGCACTCTACCTGTTATGCTCTTGTAGCTTATCAGACAGCATATTTAAAAGCTCACTATCCAAGTGAGTATATGGCAGCAGTTCTAAACCATGCAGGTTCTATAGAGAAGATTACATTCTTTATGGAAGAATGCAGAAATATGGGTATTAAAGTGCTTGGGCCTGATATTAATGAATCACAAAAAGGATTTGCTGTAAATAAAAACGGAGAAATAAGATTTGGCTTTAGCGGGATGAAGGGTGTAGGTGAAAATGCCATCGAAAACATCATTGAAGAGAGGAGTAAAAACGGCTATTTTAGTTCCATTTATGAACTTATAAAAAGAGTTAACCAACGATCTGTTAATAAAAAGTCTCTTGAAAGTCTTGCTTATGCCGGAGCATTTGACTGCTTTAAAGAAATGCACCGTGCTCAATTTTTCTTTACTGTTCCGGGAGAAAACATGAACTCTTTGGAAAAAATTATCAAGTTTGGAAACCAATATCAGGCGCAGATTCAAAGTAATACAAATACCCTTTTTGGAGATTTGCAAATGCCGGAAGCAGTGCCCCCTCCTATTCCAACCTGCGAAGAGTGGGCTTTAGTTACTTTACTGGATTATGAAAAAGATGTCACGGGAATGTACATGAGCGGACATCCACTGGATAATTTCAAATTTCAGTTGCGGCATTTTGGCTTTACCAACATTGCAGATTTTAATGAATACAAAGATAATATCAGTCTCATTCCTAATCCGGGGCGTTCTTTCAAAATAGCAGGCCTTGTAACTGAAGCACAACACAGAGTTTCCAAGACGGGGGCAAAATTCGGAGTATTTTCAATCGAGGACTATACATCCAAAATGGAGTTTTTGCTCTGGCGAGATGAATATGTACGGATGAGCAGTTTCCTGGAGTCAGGAATGGTGGTGTGCCTTAATGGTGCTTTCCGGCAAAGATTCGCTACCTCTCCCTTTGAATTTCAGGTGAATGGGGTTACTTTATTAGATACCATGTTACGAACTAACACTAAAAAACTACATATCGATATTAATGCGGAACATATTAATGAGGAGTTAATCGACTTTTTGGAAAAAAATGTAGAAAATCATCCGGGAACGAGCACTTTGAAGCTTTGTGTATATGATATCCATTCTAATCTTAAGTGTGGTATGCAGACCTCTGATAAAGGATTTGAAATGAATGACGAATTGGCTCACTTTTTACAAGAAAGGACAGAATTGGAAGTAAAAGTAGAATTAACATAAAATGAACATGCCAATATTTCTTTTAAAAATATTGGTAGTAGTTTTGCACAACATTAGTAACACACAATTTTTAATAAATAAATAGTTTAATTATGGCGCAAGAATTTACAGATGCGAATTTTCAGGAAAAAGTATTGGATTCAGATAAATTGACAATGATTGATTTTTGGGAAGAATGGTGCGGCCCATGTCGCGCAATAGGTCCGGTGGTAGAAGATCTTGCAAAAGAATATGATGGTTCAGTAAATATCGGAAAAGTAAACGTGGATCAGAATCCGCAGTTAAGCGTGAAATATGGCATTACCAGCATACCAGCGATTTTATTCGTAAAAGGTGGTGAAGTAGTGGACAAATTAGTAGGATCTCAGCCAAAATCTAATTTTGTAAAAAAGATTGAAGCTCATAAATAATCAACTTATTCCTAATTCGAAAGCCAACTCATTTTTTAGTTGGCTTTTTTTTTGCGAAGCAAGAAGCATTGTTTGAAATATTACCCACAGGCAAAAAATAAACTTGCAGAAGTATTCAATCAATTGAAGATTTAATTAAACATATTTTTTTTTGAGAACAGAGACAAATGAATGGGTCCTTTATATTGATTATTAATGACCTTATTTGCAGAAAAACAGGATTATACAATTTATTAAAAACAAACTTTATGAAAGCAGTTTTATTTGGACTAATACTGTACACAACTCCTTATGTGGCCCAAAATAAAATGACTTCCCAGGAATATGTACCCAAAGAATTTACTGTAGTAGCTAGTGGAACCGAGTCACCTCAAAATTCAAAATTGGTGATCATTTGTTTTAATAAGCATATTAATAAAGAAAAATTTTCAACCGAATTTATAAAAGACAATAATCTGGATGACATTAACTACAAACAAAATATGGCGGTAGAAATATTTCTAGGGTCCGTAAATGACAGAATTTCTAATTTAAAAATTGATAAAATTGAAGAAAGTAAGGAACACATCAGAATTTCTTATTCTTTTGAGAGTATAAAAACAGATGATAGCAAAGTCAGTTCATCCCCTTATATTATTGTACAAACTCCCAAATCAAAGAAACCTGTTATTTTTTTTGAAAATGGATCCCCGCTAAAAATGTCAGATAAAAGTCTACTGGCTATACTTTAATAATAACACCTTTTCGCTAATCTTCGAAATTTGCCTGGATAATAGAGAATTCTTAACTGGAGATTTTCTCATTCTGATCAATTGCTTTTACCAGTCTATTGGTAGAATTTGAAATATCTGCTCCGGATGGTGATTGGAATATTTCTAAATCGAAATGACCTGCGGCAGCAAACAAATGATCAAAAATATCGGACTGAGCTCCTTCATAATCTGCCCATTTCACCGAACTGGTGAAACAATATATTTCAATCGGAACACCAAATTGAGTAGATTCCATTTGACGTACGAGGAGGGTCATATCCTGATTAATACCCGGATGTCTTAATAAATAGGCATTTATATAATTTCTAAACACGCCAATATTGGTCATTCTTCGGCCATTGATCAGTGCGGATGTATCCACATTATGTTTTTGATTATACAATTCAATTTGACTTTGCCGTTCTGAAATATAATCTGAAATCAAATCATATTTTAAAAAGTGCTCCCTAAGTTTCGCATCCACAAATCGGATGGTCGCCATATTTATGTACAGTGTTCTTTTAATTCTACGCCCGCCACTTTCCTGCATACCCCGCCAGTTTTTAAAACTATCTGTAATAAAATAATGGGTAGGAACTGTTGTAATCGTTTTATCCCAATTGATTATTTTTACTGTATTCATATTAATGGCTACTACATCTCCATCTGCATTATATTTAGGCATTTCTACCCAATCACCTACCCGGATCATATCATTTGCAGAAATCTGAATACTTGCTACTAATCCTAGAATGGTATCCTTAAATACTAATAATAAAACCGCTGTCATTGCTCCAAATGCCCCGATAAAATACAGTGGCGATTTTCCCAAAAGAATGGACAAGGCAAGCACGAAACCACCTATATAAAGCAAAATTCTACCTAATTGAAAATAACTGGCAAGTGGTTTCTCTACAAATAATTCAGATTCCGATAAATACTCTTCCGATCCTTTTAAAAATGTAACAACTATTTTTATAATCACAAAAAGGAAATAAATATCTACAAACTTTTGAATAAGCGTTATCCTCTCCGGAAAATCCTGAAATATAATGGGTATAGCAGCATTTAAAATAATGACAGCTACAAGAAATGCCAAAGCCCTGAAAAACTTATGCTTTATTAGAAGGTCATCCCACTTAGTAGGAGTCTTTCGAACAACCCCTCTGACAAATTTTCGCAGTATCCATCTGGTAACCACAAGGCATAAATAAATAACCACCAGAGTTAATGCCAACAAAATCAGCATCGTAATATATGGTAGTAAGGAGTCTAATACGGAATACCTGGACAGAATCTTTTCTATCCAGATCTTAAAATCTTTCATCATTCTAGTTAATAATAATTGGCCGGCAAAAATACATTTTAATATACGGACAGGAAAGTGAACCACTGTTTTATACCAGGAAACACCCGCTACAACTTGAATTATACCAAAAGTTTAACCGAATAATGGAAGCAGCAATGTTTTCAACTTTAAGAAGAATAGATTCACCATCTTCTCATCAGAATGACAAATAAAATAAATCTATTTGAAATTAATAATTGCAAAAACTCTATTATATTTGATATGATTATTTAAAAGTCGAACATGATAATTTTATGGGCCGATTCTTGAATAATGCCTTTAATGCTAGTAAAGGTCACCAGGATTTATTTTAAAAGAATTTATTCTCTCCCGGAGAAAAAATCAACAAGCTTTTTTATTTTTTTACCTGTTTTTTAAGCACAACTTAAAAAAGAGATTGATAAATATGTCTTTAAATAAAAAAACAAACCATGATCATTATTTCCTTCAGGGAGGTGGCGAAATGGGTGATTCAATACGTAAAAAAGATTGGAATAATACTCCTTTGGGAAATCCTGACTCCTGGCCTCAAAGTTTAAAAACGATCGTTTCTGTCATGCTGGAAAATCCATTTGGAATGTATATAGCATGGGGTAAAGAATATACCCAAATTTACAATGATGGTTACCGTCCAATATTAGGATCTACCAAACATCCAAATGCATTAGGAAAAAGCACCCGGGAAACTTTTGAAGAAATATTACACATTATAGAACCAATGTTTGAAGGAGTAATGAACGGAGTGCCGATTGGTTTTCCTGACTTTATGCTCCCATTAAACAGAAATGGATTTATAGAAAATTGTTATTTTGATTTTGCTTATAGTCCTATCAAAAAAGAGGATGGTGAAGTGGGCGGTGTATTAGTAACTGTGATAGAAACAACAAATAAGTTTCGTGCAATTCGGGATCTCACAGAGAGTGAAAGCAGGTTTCGCCTGCTGGCAGAATCCTCAGATATACTGATTGCTCTAAGTGATGAAAGTGGGCAGGCAACATATTTCAATAGCAAATGGGAAAAACTCACCGGAAAGTCTTCGGATAACTTATTGAAATCTGGCTGGTTCGATGCCATTCATCCGGAGGATAAGGATCAATATTTAAAGGATTTTGCTACTGCACTGGAAGAAAAAAAGGTATTTCAGGGAGAGTTTAGAATTTTAACCAAAGATGGGAAATACCGGTGGCTAATCACTCAGGGGCCACCACGATTCAAAACTGACGGAAGTTTTGCGGGATACATCATTTCATCGATGGATATCACCGAGCGAAAAAAAGCAGAAGAAGAATTGAATGAAAGTAAAAATGAATTGCAATTTGCCATAGATGCTGCTGAGCTGGCTACATTCGATTACAATCCTATAACCAATAAATTTACTGCGAATGCCCGATTAAAAGAATGGTTTAATTTAAATCCCGATGAAGAATTAACTCTTAACGAAGCAATAAAGTCAGTCGCAGAAGAGGATAAAGACAAAGTAATAAGGGCAATTGAAAACTCTCTTGATTTCATGTCAGGAGGTGTTTATGACATAAAATACACCATCAGGAATGCGTCCACGGGAATGGACATCATTGTACATGCAAAAGGCAAGACCACTTTTAATCAACAAAACGTTGCTTACCGACTAAATGGAACGTTACAAGATATCACAGCAGAAACATTATCCCGAAGAAAAATTGAAGAAAGCGAACAAATCATCCGCAACCTGGTTCATTCGGCACCGGCGGGTATCTGTGTTATTAACAGTAAAACGTTAATTGGCGAATTGGTCAACGATAAGTTCCTGAAAATATCCGGTAAAGAAGAAAATGATATTATTGGAAAAAATTATTGGGATTGTTTTTCAGAGGCAAAACCCAGTTATGATTACAAATTACAAAAGGTAATCGAAACGGGAACCATACATGTTGAGCATGAAGTAGAATATTGGATTCAGGGTGAAAAAGGGTATAGCACGTTCATTTTTACCCCCTTGAAAAATGATAAAGAAGAAATTATTAAAGTAGCAGTTTGGGCACTTGACAATACGATGCAGGTTCTTTCCCGACAAAAAATTGAGAAAAGTGAACTAGGAATGCGGGCGCTTGTTGAAAGCGCTCCGTTTCCAATAGCGGTATTTACAGGGAGGGAAATGCGCATAACTTTAGCCAACCAATCAAATATTGATGCCTGGGGCAAAGGAAATGATGTGATCGGAAAATTATTCTCAGACCTACTTCCTGAACTTAAAAAGCAACAAATAGATAAGCAATTAGATGATGTGTACACAACAGGCATTCCTCTTTATCGGGAAAATCAAAAAGTGTATATAAAGAAAAACGGTACACTAAACACTTATTATTTTAATTACAGCATTACACCATTATACGATGCCGAAGGCAAAATTTATGGAGTAATGAATACAGCTGCTGATGTCACAGAGCTCAATCAGGCAAAGAGTAATGCCGAAAAAGCTCTGGAAAAAATGAGGTTATTTAAATTTATGACAGATAATGCCGGCGACCCGCTTTTTCTGGTACGAAAGGATGGCTCGTTTGCCTATTTAAATAAAGCAGCTATTAATAAGTGGGGCTATACAATCGAAGAGTTTGAATCAATCAGACTTCCCGATATTGACCCTATTTATAACGATGAAAATTTTAAGAACCTATTTGTCAAAAGTCAAAAAGAAACCATCCCAACTTTTCAAACACTAAATAAAGACAAGTCGGGCAATGTCTATCCGGTAGAAGTAAGTATAGGAAGTGTTTACACTGAAGGGGAGACTTACATGTTTGCCATTTCACGGGATATTACAGACCGGAAAAAAGCAGAAAAAGACCTTCTGAGAGCATTTTACAAATTAGAAGAAAGCGAAAAAAGATTTCGTGAATCAGTTCGTCAGGCTCCATTTGGCATAGCTATCACCAGAGGACCCGAATTAATTATAGAATTGGTCAATCAGGAATTCCTGACCATCATCAATAAAAAGGAAGAGGACCTTATTGGCTTTTCTGTATTTAGCTCGATCCCTGAGGCCAAAGATCCACTGGAATCAATTCTTAGACAAGTATATGAAACAGGTATCCCCTTTTATGGGAATGAATTTTTTGTCAGCACAAACAGAACGGGCAAGCCTGAAGATGCCTATTTCAATTTTGTTTATCATCCATTAAAGGATGAAAATGGAACGATTACCGGGGTTATGGCTGTAGCTACTGAAGTCACTGCTACCGTTAAAGCAAAAATTCTTTTAGAAGAAAGCGAAAGACACCTTCGCGATCTCGTCACCCAATCACCCATTGGAATGACTATTTTGAAAGGAGAGCAATTTCTTATCGAAACAGCAAATAAAGAGATGTTACACCATCTATGGGAGAAATCTGATGAAGTGATTGGAAGTCCTATATTAGAGATTTTTCCTGAAATAAAGGATCAACATTTTTATCCTCTGTTTAGTAAAGTATTAACTACCGGGAAACCTCATCGGGAAAAGGAAGCGCTTCTTTTTATTCACCAAAATGAAAACGTAAGGAGTCTATTTATCGATTATGAAATTGTACCTTATTATGATGTACAAAATATTATCTCAGGTATTATTTTCATTGCAAATGATGTAACCCAAAAAGTAGAAGCACGTAAAAAGGTAGAAGAAGCGGAAGAAAGATTAAGATTGGCTACAGATGCCACAGGAATTGCCACCTGGGATCTGAACCTGCAAACGCGAAAAATTATTCATTCTAAACGTTTGGCTGGCATACTTGGGCATTCTGAAGATACCATATTAACACACCCACAAATGCTCCAACAGGTGCATCCGGATGATTCGTTCATTCTTGATAAAGCGCTGAAAGTAGCCTTAAAAACCGGAATCTACAGTTATGAGGCCCGAATAATCAAAGCGGATAAATCAATTTGCTGGATCCGGAATCGGTGTAAGATATTTTTTGATGATCAGAAAACGCCAATAAAAATGCTTGGAACCCTCCGGGATATAACAGAGGAGAAAAATCAACAGCAAAATCTAGAAGCCAGTGAATCCAAATTCCGCCTATTGGACAATACTTTGGCCCAACAAATATGGTTAGCAAACCCAAAGGGTCATTTGTATTATTTCAATCAGAGAGTCCTTGATTATTCAAAAATGAAATATGAGGAATTAAAAAATGAAGGATGGCTCAATATGGTACATCCGGATGATCGGGAAGAAAATTTGAAAGTTTGGAAGGATGCGATATCAACAGGTAAGGAATTTGTTTTTGAACATCGTTTTAAGCGATTTGACGGTGAATATCGCTGGCAGCAAAGTCGGGCGCTTCCACAGCGCAATTCTGCAGGTAATATAAAAATGTGGGTTGGTAGCAGTACGGATATCCAGGAAATAAAAGAACAGGAAATGCAGAAAGACTTGTTTATAAGTATTGCCAGTCACGAATTAAAAACGCCCCTTACTTCCATTAAGGGTTATGTGCAGATTTTACAAAGTATGAAGGCTGGTGTGAATAAAGAATTTTTAGAAAAATCATTGGCGATTGTAGATAAACAAATAAATAAACTAACTCAACTGATCTCTGAATTGCTGGATGTATCTAAAATAAAATCGGGAGGACTGGAATTTAATAAAGAAAGTTTTGAAATAACAGAATTGATTCAGGAAGTAGTGACTGAAATAAAGCACATTAATCCTGAGTTTGAAATTCAAATGGACGCACCTGAGCAGGTCATTGTCTATGCCGATAGAAATCGTCTGGGGCAGGTGCTCATTAATTTTTTAAACAATGCAGTGAAATATAGTCCTAATACGAGATTAGTAAAAATATATTGTCAGAAAAATGACAATACAATTAAAGTTTCCGTTGAGGATTCAGGAATAGGAATCGATAAAATCGATCATATAAATATCTTCAAACGTTTTTACAGAGTAGAGGGTCGAAATGAAAAAACATTTCCAGGATTTGGAATCGGGCTATTTATTTCTTCAGAAATAATACAAAGGCATAATGGATCTATCGATTTAAAAAGTGAATTAGGTAAGGGATCTATCTTTTCATTTGAAATTCCAATAAAATAGTGAATGTAGATTGCGGAGAGTGGCTGCTCGGAGATTAAAGAAAGTCTTCTCGCAGATAAAAGACACCTAAGTTTTTCATTTTGCCACTAATAAATAAGACTAAAAATCTGCGAGAAATAAATGAAGGCTTCTCGCAGATCACCGCAGATGGACGGCACGCAGATTTTCGCAGATAAAAGAAACTTAAGCTTTTCATTTTGCCACTAATAAATAAGAATAAAAATCTGCGGAAATCTGCGTTAAAATCCGCGAAAATCTGCGAGGAATAAATGAAGGCTTCTCGCAGATTTACGCAGATGGAAGGCACGGAGATTTTCGCAGATAAAAGACACCTAAGCTTTTCATTTTGCCACAAATAAATAAGACTAAAAATCTGCGAAAATCTGCGGTAAAATCCGCG
>JBDSBN010000340.1:0-3762 GCA_039921585.1 Ginsengibacter sp.
TGCTTAAAATATCATTGACACTCAAGCCTGCCTCTTTTACTTTTGCGACGTTTACATCGATCTGATACTGAGGAAAACTAGGATCGAAAGAAGTCGATGCGTATTGAATTTCCGGTCTTTGATTTAAAGTAGTAAGAAAATCATTTCCCACCTTTGAAAACAAGGCAATATCCTTTCCGCTCCTATCTTGCAATTCAAAAGAAAAACCACTTGAAAACCCAAACCCAGAGATACTAGGTGGAGCGAAGAAAATAATTTTGGCATCACGAATAGAACTTACAGCTCCAAACATCTTCCCTATAATCGTCTTAACATCCTGTCCTTCTCCTTTTCGTTCACTCCATGGTTTTAATTTCATAATAACCAGGGCATAATTACTACCTGACCCACTGATCATACCTGTACCAACTACCTTCAATATATTTTGCACCTCCGGAATTTGGGCGGCCATCTCCTGAACCAGAAGCGCAATTTCTTCTGTACGCTCCTTGGAAGCCGAAGGAGGCAGGGCAATATCACACATAACGGTTCCCATATCTTCATCAGGCACAAAAGTAGAAGGTGTTGTTTTTAATAACCAGGCAAATACACCGGTAAAAACAATGATGATAGTCCAGGCAAGCCATTGTTTCCTAAATAAAAATCCAACCGCTTTTTTATAACGATAAGTCATCGCTAAAAAAGAGGCATTGAAGGCTGCATAAAATCGTTTTAAAAGAGATTTCTTTTCCGCTTTTTCTTTTATATGTGGTTTTAGAAAAATCGCACAAAGTGCAGGGCTCAGGGTTAACGCATTCACAGCCGAAATCAAAATCGCAATTGCCAGAGTGATTCCAAATTGTTTAAAAAATACCCCTGCGGATCCCCCGATAAATGTGACCGGCAGAAACACCGCAGACATCACTAATGTAATAGAAATAATTGCTCCGGTAATTTCACTCATCGCATCCCGGGAGGCTTTTAATGCGCTGGTATATCCCTGATCCAATTTTGCGTGGACTGCCTCCACGAACACAATGGCATCATCCACCACAATTCCGATTGCTAATAAAAGGGCAAAAAGAGTTAATAAATTAATCGTAAATCCAAACAATCCCAGGAAGAAAAATGTACCTATAATGGATACGGGAACAGCTATTGCAGGTATTAAAGTAGAACGAAAATCCTGAAGAAATAAGAATACGACGAGGAAAACCAATATAAAGGCTTCAATCAAAGTAGTGATCACTTTTTGGATACTCGCATCCAAAAAATCGTTTACATTGACCAGGGTCGTGTACCCTACCCCCGGAGGAAATGATTTCGCGCCTTCGTCCAATACTTTCAAACTTCCCTCGATCACTTCTTTCGCATTTGATCCTGCTGTTTGACTAATAGCCACACCAATGGAAGGCAATCCGTTTGTAGTGGATGACGTAGAATAATTCATAGCACCCAACTCCAATCTGGCTATATCCTTTAACCGGAGTAATTTGCCACTTCCGGTGGATTTAATAATAATATTTTCAAATTCGGTAGTATTTTTTAAACGCCCTTTGTATTTAATGACATACTGAAAGGATTGATTTGCCTGCTCTCCGAATTGTCCTGGAGCCGCTTCGATATTTTGCTCAGCCAGGGCAATGCTTATATCGTTCGGAACTAAACCATAGCTAGCCATTACATCAGGCTTAAGCCAAATCCTCATGCTATAATCCATTCTTCCAAAAGCAGAAGCATCCCCGACACCCGCCACCCTTTTGATTTGCGGCACCAGGTTTATTTCCGCATAGTTTTGTAGAAACGTTTGATCGTAATTAGGATTATCGCTATAAAGTGTAAAAATAACCAGGTTACTGCTTTGTCTTTTGGCTGTCGTGACGCCGGATCTGGTTACTTCAGCAGGTAAAAGAGGAGTTGCACGTGCTACTCTGTTTTGAACGTTTACTGCGGCTAAATCAGGATCTGTACCTAATTTAAATGTAATCGTAATGCGAGCGCTTCCATCGTTCCCCGCTGAGGATGTCATATAGGACATGTTCTCTACACCATTAATCTGTTCTTCCAAAGGAATGACGACACTATTTAAAACCACATCCGCATTTGCACCCTGATAAGACGCAGAAACCACTACAGTAGGCGGCGCTATTTCAGGGTATTGAGATACGGGTAAGGAGGTAAGTCCGAGGATTCCGAGTATGACAATAATGATTGAAATTACTGTAGATAAAACCGGTCTTTGTATAAAGCGATCAAACATAAATATTGATTAGAAAATTAAAGCCATATAAAATTATAGATGACTAAATACAATTATCATTAATGAAAACAAGAAACAAATTCACTTCAATCGTTTTCATTCATTCTGTTATTTTAAAAATTCCGGGTTGTCAGGATTTCCTGGCTTCCGGGATAAAGAACATCACTATTTTTTTCAGCAGTAATAAATACTCTTGTAGGTTTAAAAGGACTTAGAGCATTTAATGACGCTTTTATTTTTCCTGAAAGAAATCCGGTAGAGGATTTTATCTGACCAATATTTTGCACACCTCTTTCTTTTGTCATAATCCAAACCACGTAAGTATTTTGCGGAGGACTCAAGCGTTTGGCATCGGCCAGATTTTGTACATTTAAAATGATAGAGTAATTATTATTATCATCTTTTTTAATTTTCACCTTACCTGTAGCAGCAGGCACTGCTACGGAAGGCTGGAAAATGATTTTTTTTGCACATGAACTGCTAAAAATCATCAGCAAGAAAATTGTAAATACAGAAAAGATTTTTGTGTTGTAGGATCTATAATTCATGTGTATAAATTTACAATTCAGAATTCTGTGCAGGACTAGATGAATCGGTTGGTGATTTTAAATTTAATTTTTTGAAAATCGAATCTGCACTCACTTTTACAGGCTTAATCATCTCTCCTTCTCTCAGTGTAGCCACGCCTTCCAGCACAATCTCATCTCCGGCTTTCAATCCATCTTCCACCACAAAAACTTGTCCGTTGCTATTATCTCTGATGGTTATAAGTGTGCTTTTTACTTTTCCGGAATCCTGTACTACAAAAACAAATTTTTTACCCTGGATTTCATAAGTAGCTCTTTGCGGAATAAGAATAGCCGCATCTAATATTGTTGGAATCCGCACCAGTCCACTACTTCCACTGCGAATTAAATTGCCCGGGTTCGGGAATGTTGCCCGTACGCTCATGGAACCGGTTTCCGTATTAATCATTCCGCTTGTTGCCTCAACTTTTCCTTTTTTAGAAAATTCAGTTCCATTTGCTAAAATCAATGTCACCGGAGGAAGCGTTGATAGTCTTATCTGCGCCGTTGCGCCTTTTGTATCCTTTGCAAATTCAAGAGCTACTTTTTCGTTTATCGAAAAATAAGCATAGATATTATTAATATTGGAAACCGTTGTTAATGGAAGCGCTGTGTTACTATTCACCAGACTTCCAATTTTATATGGAAGAAATACAACAACTCCATTTACCGGACTTGTTACAGATGTGTATCCAATATTTGTTCTTGCATTGACGAGTGTCGCCCTTGCCTGCGCCAGGGCTGCTTGTTTCGCATGAAGGTTAAATTCGGTCGTTTCAAGTTCATATTTGCTGATAATGTTTTTCTCAACCAACGGACGCACCTTGTTTACCTCCATTTCTGCTGCTTTTACATTTGCTTCAGCTATCTGAATATTTGCCTGTGCAGTCCGAACTTCCTGCTCATATTGTGGAGCACTTATTTTAAATAAAACCTGACCTTTCCGAACAAATGCCC
>JBDSBN010000341.1:0-5748 GCA_039921585.1 Ginsengibacter sp.
GTGCTTCCCCAAATGTCATACGCATATTTTTTTCTGCCTACTACACCAGCTACCAGTGGACCGATATGAATGCCTACCCGCAACTCCCATGGAGGTAGACTTTTACTTTTTCTAAGCGTGTTTTCTACATCAATATGTCGCTGAATATCGAGCCCGGCTCTAACAATATTGTAGACATGATCGGGATAATAGGTAGGGATGCCACCCGCGCACATGTAAGAATCTCCTATCGTCTTTATTTTCTCTAAATTGTATAATGAGATTATATCATCAAAAACCATAAACCACTTGTTTAAATCTTTTACCAGATCTTCCGGGCTCATTTTGGAGGTGAGTTTTGTAAAGGATTTGAAATCGGTAAATAACACCGAAACAGATTCATAACTCCTTGGTGTGGCTTTTCCCTTTTCCTGTAACTCGCGGGCAACTTCGGATGGAAGAATGTTTAATAATAAGTGCTCGATCTGCTCATTCTTATGATCAAGTATTTTATTTGTTTTCACCTTTGCCCGATAGTTTCTAAAAATCAATAGTGCAATCAGAAAAACTAGTGCGAGCCCTCCGGCAAAAGCATTTCTTGCAAAAGTTTGTTTTTTAATTTGCAACTCATTCAGCGCTTTGTCCTTTGTAAGCAGCGTAATTTCTCCTTCTTTCTTTTGCAGATCGAAATCAAACTGAAGATTGGCCAATTTTTTATCTGCTGCAATATTGTAGATGGAATCCTTAATAGCTGAAAATAATGTTTGGTATTTAAATGCATTCCGATAATCTGAAACACTGTCATATGTATCAGCCATTGCTTTATAAAGGTCCTTTGTGTCATCATTGGGAGACATAGTTACCGCAGTTTTTTCTGCCTTCTTATAATAATCTATTGCCGTCTTGTAATCTCCCTGATTCACGTACAGATTTCCATACACCATAAGCGTCTGAACTATCGATATATCATCCTTTAAGTTTTCGGAAATAGTAAGCGCTTTTCTCAGATTGCTTAAGGCGATATTGTATTTCCCTTCTCTTAAATAAAGTTTTCCCAGAGAGATATACGCATTTTGACTTCCATCTGAACTGCCATAAGCATTTAAGCTTCTATTAAAATATTCCAGTGCTTTTTCATCATCGTTTTTGCTAAAATAAATATTCCCAATGTTCGTAGATATGGCACCTAATGCATTGGTGTTTCCTAACTCTTCACACAAGGGTAATGCCCGATAAAAATACTCAAGTGCTTTATCCCATGTTGCTGGTTTAATATAATAAATGCCGCCAATATTATTTAATGCGGTGAGGATACGGAGCTTATCGTTGGCTAATTCTGCATATTGCAGGGACAAAAGTTGATTTTCCAGCGCCTTCACATAATCCGCCTGATTATAATAGATGACTCCAATATTGCTATAAAGATTTGAGATTCCTACATTATCCTTTATGCTTAAAAATATTTTTAAGGACGCATTATAATTTTCCAGGGACCTGAAATAATCTCCCTGATAATAATAAATAATCCCAATATTCTTATAAGCGTAAGCTTCCCCTATAGGATAATTTACCTCTTTGGAGAAATCCCTGGCCCGGATAGCTAATTCAATGGCCTTCGACTGGTCATCAAGAAAGTGTAACGTCGTTTCCTTGTTCAGGTTATTTACCAATGCAGTGTCTTTTGATGAGGGTTCAGTATGGTCCTTTTTTTGTCCAAGAACCAATACCTGAATACACATCAGACATATTAAAACGATGACATTTTTAATTCCCATTTAAAACATTTTTGTTTAAAATTTCACTTCACTACTTATCCTTTTATAATCATGATCGACCGATATCCATTTGATACTTTTACTTTGATCAGATAATAACCTTTTTGTAAATCAGACATATCTATTTCAATTGAATTTGGAGATATTTGTCTCACAAGTTTAAGTGGATGTGATTTTCCGTTTACATCATATAAAACAGTTCCTTTTTCGCTAATCTTTTCATTTGACAAATAGATAATCGCCTTGTTTTGTACCGGATTAGGATAAACCCGCAACACTCCTTCAGTTTTATTATCCGAAAATTCATTTTTACTCTTTGCAATTTTCTCACTAAAATCATCTGTCACTTTGTTTTTGGATATTTCCGGCATGGCTGAACTGCTTGTAGTAGAATTTGAAGTGATTAAATTATCTGCACAATTTTTTGAATAATAACTACCGGCAGCGATGTATGGCAAATACCAGCATTTTTCATAGCTACTCACCACCCAGGTTATCAGGTGTCCATCAAAAGGAACGTCAAATGTTGTTATCCCGGGATTAAAGACTTCCGGAATTCCACTTGCGTCAAAGGAGCCAAAGGAATACACAAAATTGTTCCAACCTTTGGGAATAAACATCGTTGTACTATTCTCATTTAGTGCCTTGAAATGAGCAATATATTTCCTGTCTCCAATCTTCTCTACACAATCTAAATACACCTTCAGTATTTTGGCATTTCCACATTTCGGATTTACGTACAACTTACCATTTGTATAGTTTATGATGTAATTGGATGCCTCTGCAAAATTCGCCTTCGGAATGATGGCATACACTCCCGGATTTCCTGAATAATACGGTTCCACTTTAAAACTGATTTTCGGAATTGTATTTGTTTTTAAAGGGGATACCTGAGCAGTGAATTCAGGTAGTTTGCTTTTCTGAAATATCACTTTATCATCTGCTGTCACATATAAGGGTGCCGGCGTTATTTGCAGCATTCCATTCTCAAAAACAAACGAATATTTATTGGACAACAAGGTACCGGTTGATGGTGTGATACGATAGAATCCAGTATTTGATAAGGTCGTTGCAGATGTTTCAAAAGATGGAGTGCCTGATATACCGGAGCTTTCAGGAGTTTCATCGTTTAATAAACCCTGGAAAGTTGCCGTAAATACCGGATTTGCATCCCCATATTCTTTCGTCGCATCATTGGCTTTTACAATCAATGAAGCCTTTCCAACTGTGAGTTTGCCATTTATGAAAGAAAGGTCATAATTAGACAAATGGTTTTCGGGTTTCATCCGCACTTCTACGGGAGTGATCGGATATGATCCGGGCATTGCATTTATGGTAGATCCGGTGCTGCTCATCGGGATGTTTTCAATCATATCATCGTACATAAGTGCCCCTTCCTTAATCGAGTAGGCTGTAGAGTCAAGAACTATTTCGTCTCCATATTTTTTATTCGCATCCGCTAATTCTATCGTTAACGGTGCCGGGAGAATCTTTAGCTTTCCTACTCCGTAGCTGACATCAAAATTGTCATTTGTAAAGGTTGCGGGTATAATAAATTGAACTCCTGCATCCAGACCGGTCACCATGTTTAATGATTTGAATTCACTCACTCCGAAGCCAATGTCCTGCTCATTTATTATGACACCGCTTCTGCTTTCTCCATTCACGATTGGAATGGCCTGTCCGTTTACAATCGTTACAGCCTGACCGTTTACAATTTGAACCGCCTGACCATTGACAATTTGAACGGCTTGTCCGTTGACAATTTGTATTGCCTGACCATTCACAATTTGCACAGCTTGCCCATTGGTATAAGAGGTGGCATCTACCAGGCCTCTCGGACTTACATTTGATATGGCATTGATCAAAGTTGTTTGGGCAGAATTTTGGTTGAATTTTAAAATAGATTCCTGAGTGATATCCACCACATTTGTTATCTGCGGAACCTGAACACCATTAATCAGAGTAGTTGATTTTAATTCACGGATTCCTTGCAAAGTAGTAGTGGTAGCCATGAAATTTAAATTATCCACCTCTGATTCTGTAAGATTATTCACTATTTGAACAGCCTGACCATTGACGATTTGTATTGCCTGACCGTTCACAATTTGTATAGCCTGTCCATTTACGATGACCACCGCCTGACCATTTACAATCTGTACTGCCTGACCATTCACAATTTGAATTGCCTGACCGTTTACAATCACCACAGCCTGACCATTCACCAAACCAATCACGTCACCGGCTAATTGCCCCTCATGATTCATTACCACGTTATTAATTAATGCATTTTTATCTCCAATATCAGCAGATGCATCCACTGTATAATTGAAACCAAAACCTCCTGCCTTTTGCCCGTATATTAATGTTGTATCACGTGCAGTAATTTTCAGAGGTAATTTCGTAATGGTCAATGCACCATCAGCATATTGATAATTGTATTTTTCCAGAAAAGTCTGATCATCCGGATTGTTTTCATCAAATGCACGTACAGGCCTGATGAAATAGATGCCTACATTACTTATATCGTTTGCAGGTGACTGATAGGTAATATTCGTAAGACCTAGTTCTTCCAAAGTGATATTTGTATTTTGTAATGAATCTCCATCTACTAAAATCGTCGTACTAAAGTCGGGTAGAATGGTTCCATACTTTTTCGTCTTGTTATCTGCTTTCAGGGTGATGGTTTTCTTTGGTATTCCATCAACAGAAATACTATTGGAAATACCTCCATCCAAAGCAGATGGAGTAATAGAAGGAGAATAAGCACTGATTAATTTATCACTGAAAAATATGGGTAAAATAATGGTGGCTTGTGTCGTAGAATTGATTGTCGTCTCCAAAGTATCCTTACCCAAAATCACTTTTGTATCTGAGCTAAAATAGTTTCCATGAACAATGACCGGCATTGGTTGCGAGCCTGGAATTAAATCAGGATTTAGAAATTGAAGGCTATCTATCTGTGGACTTGGATTAGCAATGGTTTGCAACGCCGCATAAGCATTGATAAATCCATGTCCTGAACTGAAGTCAAATCCCGGCGCATCCATATCTATTGCCGTATTTTGAAACGTATTCTTAATTGTTGCAGAAGTAAATGTTTGGTTATAGAATTTTTTTCCTGCCTGTAAAAGCAAGGCTGCTGCTCCGGCTACATGTGGAGCTGCTGCAGATGTTCCAAAAAAGTTAGGAAGGCCATCCCCTTCAGAATCTACATTGCCAAAACTAACGGTTGTATTAACTCCATCCGGTCCTACAAGATCCGGTTTTTGACTCACAAATCCTGTTGCCATAATTCCTCCTCCAATAGATGAAAATGATTCCAGAAGCGGAACGCTTTCTCCATAAGCAGGTGTCTTTGAATAACGCGCTGCTCCTACAGTAATTGCCTGTTCTGAATTGCCATGTCCAACGATGGTTGAGGATTCCGAACTGTATTCATTTATTTTCAAATCGCCCCTGAAAACCACAAATTTGAACCGTAAATTAGGAGAAGGGTTTAATGAATTATTGATGATCAGGATATTTGTGGAGGTATTGTTGGTAACATTAAATGGCAACACTTCAATGGGATCGCCATCTAGATTATTTCTGTTAAAGCCGAGAATCGGATTCCCATTTTCATCGGCAAGATAAATATCCAGGTCGTTTTTAGTTCCTTCTCCGCTCAGCGAATAAATGTCGTCTACCCATTGCAAAACAACCGTGTAAATACCCGGACTAGCCGGAGAACCTGATAGGGATACATTCTGCAATACATCACCACCGCCAAAATTGTGCGCCTTACCACTCAATCCTCCCGGGGCATTTGCAGGATTGAAAATAGCTCCGTAGGATTTGTTTGCAAAATTCCCTGCTGAAGTCACATAAACAACTCCATTACTGGTAACCTCAGCAATGGCACTGTCCACTGTTCCTTTTAGGAAAAATGGCTCTGTAATAAAGGTAATATCGTCTACAATGACGTTACACCCATCATTTGCCAATTGTTTGA
>JBDSBN010000342.1:0-6070 GCA_039921585.1 Ginsengibacter sp.
GTTTCAATTTTCTTACAAACATCGGAAAAGTTGTCAGTTTTAACACCCAAATTTAAAAAATAAAAACTGCAACTAACTCATTATCAATAAGATATTTTTATTAAAAAAAATAGTGCGGAAGTCAGGAAAAATTAGAAAAAGTTTTTAAAATTGAGGGCATTTTAAGGTGAGAATAATAATAACGTGAAATCTCTGAAATTCGCTACCCTTCGAAGTTGTAGAGTGTTGTTGTTGAATGGTGCTCCTGGAAAAGGTCATTCATAAAGAATCATTTTTGTACCTGTTAATTATTTAAGGTTCTAAAAAATATTCCAAATGACGGTTTATTATTTCATGACATTCTTAAGGGTTTTATCATTGATTTTAACGGGATATTTTTTATACAAATCTGCAAGCCATTTTTCTTCAATGACACGTTGGTAGTCGGAAATAACCATTCCCCGTGCTTCATCAAAACTCCGTATTTCATTAGCTGGATAAACTTTCAGGATTTTTGCAAAAACAACTGTACCGTCCTGTTCATTGTGCACAGGTTGGGTAATTTTCTGTCCCGAAATTGTCTCCTCACTATTTACTGGAATTTGTGGCAGTTCATATCTGGCAGAATCAATTTGTACCAAACTTTCATTTTCCAATAAAATGGTTTCTTTACTTTTTTCATTTTTAAAATCTTCCAATACTCTATTGGCAATTGTTTCATTCATGCAGGAAATGATGAGTGCATCCGCACTTTCGGCCCATTTGTATTTGTTCTTATTTTGATTGTAGTATGCTAATAAACCCGTTGAATCATTTGCGGCCTTGCTCCACACTTCTCTTTCCATTACTTCAAAAAGCATATTCCCGTCAGTGAATTCCTGCAATTGGGCATTAAATTCCGGATTGAATTTGGCCAGATTTTTTTTGTAATTATTTAAAGATGCATGTTGAATAAATTCAGAATATAATTCTGGATATGTTTTCTTCAATTGATTGTGGTAGAAGGCACCTGAGTTGCGTAGATATAGGGTCCAATCGCTTACTGTAACTCCGGATTTATCATTAAATGTAAAAAGAATTGTTTCCTCACTCATGTTTCCTACCCGGATGATTCTATTCGCAAATAAAGAACTGTCTGTAATTTCCCAAAGTGCCTTTTGATCAAACTTTTTCTGTTCCGGTCCGGTCATTTTCTCCACCTGATTAGAGAAAGCTTTTTTAGCTGCATCCATTCGGGAATCATTGAGAACCTTTTGTGTGATTTCTTCGCGGTAAAAGCCATCCGAATTCCAGTCGGGTATAGGTTCCGAGGAAATCTTTCTTAAAATATGATAGCCGAATTCAGTTTCAAAAGGAGCTAAAATGTCCCCGTCTTTTTTAAGTGAAAAAGCTTTTTGTTCAAATGTTTTTTCATATTTGCCCACACCAAATGCAGGAAGAATCCCTTCGTTAAATGAAGTTGATCGGTCATCACTAAATTCCGTCACCAATTTGTTGAAGTCAGCTCCGTTTAATAAAAGCGTATAAATAGAGTCTGCTAAGGCTTTTGCTTGCATTCTTTCTTTAGGAAGTTCCTTCGGAGCCGAGAGGAGGATTTGTGCAACTTTTATTTGTCCCACAGCTTTTCTTTCCCCTGCATGATGAAATATATGCCATCCATCAGTGGTGCGGACAGGGTGGCTGAATGTTCCAGGTTTTAGGTTGTAAATAATCGTTTCAAATTCATAGGGTAAAGTAAAAGCTGTAATACATCCAACATCCGTTTTTATTTCCTGAACATTGTTTTCCTTGTATAGGCGGCCCTCTTTATATTGATTATTCTTCAGTTGTTCCCATAATAAATTTGCGGCCTTAAAATAAATACTGGTATCTGTGTTTTTCGGTACACTAATAAAGTAGTCGATCAAATGAATATCTTTTTGACTTCTTTCGTATGCTTCCTCAATAATTTTCTGAACCAGTTTTCCGTCCTGAAGATACTTTTCCTCTATTTGACTTTTAAAGTTTTCCAAATCTGCCTGCAACTCTGGAAGTGCATCTAACTGTAGATCTTTTGCTGCCTGCACTTTTAATTTAAAAGCTATGTAAAGATCAAGATATTCACGGATAGCTTTCGCGTCTTTACTTTTGGAAGTATTGTTTTTATTATAAGCCGTTTCAAATTCGGTTTTTGAAACAGTGTTATTGCCATAGGAAAATAATGTCTGGCTTTTAGCAAGTATGGATATGGATAGAAAAAAAAGAATTACGATGCCTTTCTTCATGGGAATGATTTAAGTTTTTGCCGGATTACTCCATTTGGAAAGGAGCGATTGAGCTTTGAATATATAAGTACAATACTTAGTAAACGGTAAAATCTTTCCTTCACAAAATCATTAAAATCAGATTCTAAACCGTCGATAAATTACCAAAATTGTTTTTAAAGTCCGATCATTTCAAAGAGGAACTCTTTAGATCTTATATTCCCCTTATTGCGTATCTGCAGTGGTGTTTTTAATCTTTGCCTGAAGCACTTCATCCATCTGTTCCAGCGTTAGTTTCTTTGCAATAATTCTTTTTTCATTGTCCAGTAAATACAAAGTTGGCGTTTGAATTACATCGTACAACTGTTTGTAGGAGGGAGTTTTTGCATTTTCAACGGCTTTTCTTTGTTCCTCAGTTTCAAATACATTGGTCCACTCATCCATTTTATGTTCTTTGATGAAATTAACCCAATTTTCTTTTTCTTTTATTTCAGATAGAACGGCATAAATTTTTACCCCTTCCTTTTTCCACCTTGCTTTATATAATGAATCCATTCTGGGCATTTCTGTCCGGCAATGACCGCAGGAAGGATCCCAAAAAGCTACAACGGTGTAATTGGCTTTAATATTATATAAAGGAGATTTTGCACCAGCAATATTCGTCATCTCAATATTGGCCGCTTTTTCTCCAATCAGATTGGACATTACCATATATGCTCTGTTGGAAATAGCCGTCAGTTGTTTTTCATTTAGCCAGTTAGTTAGTCCTTTACTATGATATTTTTCAAACAGGTGCACAAACACTTTGTCCTGCCCCATATATTTTGGATTGATGTATTCATCTGTTAACCAGTTGAGAAGGAATTTATACATTTCCGGATTAGACCGGGAAAGGAGGATAAGATATTCCATATCCTTGATAGTGGAATCCGGTGCGGGAGAAACCACTTCGCGGAAATATCTTTCTAATTTAGGAAGGAAAAACGGAGTGCGGATTATCCGGTCGTCCATAAACGTGATGCCATCCCAGAAATGCTTTTTATAATGTTGGTAATTTTCAATTGAATCTTTTCTGGTCTGGGGACGAGGGTGTAATACCTGCGGTTCCTTCATCGCAGTGAGTAATGAAGCAAGCATAGAAGAGCTGTTATTTGTAATAATCCCTTCTCTGTATTGATTGAGTTCATTGTTTATTGCCTGATAATTCCTTTCATGCTGAGTGCTATCTGCTCTGCTGGCAGATGCTTTAAATGCCTCTATTTCTTTTTGCATTAATGCGCCTTTTTCAGCAGCAGTTTTTTGATAATTCTGAAAAAGAACATTTTCTTTTGATCCTGTTACAATCGTTTTTTCCAGAAGATTTGAAGTGTCCGGTGCTTTTATTTGAATGGATTGTTCCTTGTCAATTAAAAAGTCATACAATCTGTTTTTTCCCGGAAAAACAATAGAATATACTCCGGGTTTTATTTTTTCATTTTTTTGAAAAACAGCTACTCCCTTTGCATTTACTGCGGCAGAATCTTCCACATTCATATTCTTCCCAAAATAGTATATGAGATACGCGATACCTTCCTGATATTGGGGAGCTTCCAGAGTAACTTTAAAACCCTGAGCATTTGCAGAACCAAAACTGAAGATAAAAATCGAAAGGATAGAAAGTAGTTTCATATGGTATGTATATAAGTAACAAAAATATTAAATTTGAAACGACAAACAACTCCCTGCAAAATACTTAACATTTTAGAATAGAGACTCTTCGTTATCTGCGCCTTTATAATTGAATGGTCACCTCTTTCTCATGCTTTAACGGTAAACATTTGAAATGTATTCGCTGCCTTTGCAAACAAAAACTATTTTTGCACCGTGAAAAGAAAAAAGAAATATACATTAGAAAATGTACAGGTAACAGGATATGCTGCAGAGGGTAAGTCAATCGCCCGGGTAGATGGTAAAGTAATTTTTATTGAAGGTGCCGTACCCGGTGATGTAGTTGATGTTTTTGTGAGTCGCAGTAAAAAAGATTGGGCAGAAGGAAAAGCAAAAAAAATTAAAGAGTATAGTAGTCAGCTGGTAGAACCTTTTTGCATCCATTTCGGAACCTGCGGAGGATGCAAGTGGCAAATGCTCCCTTACGAAAAGCAGTTGGAGTATAAAGAGCAGGAAGTGCGGGATGTTGTGCAGAGAATTGGAAGAGTTGTCGGTGTTCCTGTGTTGCCCATTCTGGGGTCAGAGAAGACCAGGTTTTACCGCAATAAATTAGAATTTACGTTTAGCAACAAAAAATATTTACCGACAAATGAATTGCAGGCTCTCGGTGAAAATGAATGGCCCTGCGGTGCGTTAGGGTATCATGTGCCCCGTCTTTATGATAAAATTATTGACATCAATGAATGTTGGTTGATGGATGATGTCAATAATCAGGTACGGAATAGTCTGAGAGATTATGCGCTGGAAAACGAGCTGAGTTATTATGATATAAAGGAGCATAAAGGATTTTTAAGAAACATTATTTTACGGTATTGTACCACAGGTGAATTAATGGTTAACCTGGTTTTTGGTCATGATGATCCTGAAGAAATACAAAAAATAGCAGCCTATTTATTGGAAAAGGTGCCTGCTATCACCACATTGCTTTACACGATTAATCAAAAATGGAACGATAGTATTTATGACTTGGAACCTCAGGTAGTTTCCGGTGAGGGTTATGTAATTGAAATGCTGGAAGAGTTTCAATTCAAGATTTCTCCGAAATCCTTTTTTCAAACCAATACAAAACAGGCAGAGGTCCTTTATAATGTGGTAAAAGATTTTGCCGCGTTAAAAGGAAATGAAACGGTGTATGACCTGTATTGTGGTACCGGTAGTATCGGAATATTTTTAAGTAAGGAAGCCGGTAAAATAATTGGCGTAGATGTTATAGAAGATGCGATTGCGGACGCCAAAGAAAATGCTCAGTTGAATGGATTAGAAAGTACCTCCTTTTTTGCCGGAGATGTCATCGAAGTGTGCGATGATGCGTTTTTTAATCTTCACGGCCGTCCGGATGTGGTGGTAGTTGATCCGCCAAGAGCGGGTTTGCATCCTAAATTAGTTCAGAAATTGTTGGAAATAGCTTCTCCAAAAATGGTTTATGTCAGTTGTAATGTGGCCACTCAGGCCCGGGATCTTCAACTCTTAAGCGAAAAGTTTGAAGTGGAGAAACTACAACCGGTAGATATGTTTCCTCACACACATCATATTGAGTGTGTAGCGTTATTGAAGTTGAAGGAGGAGGTTTAATAAGGAATTACCAATGTAAAAGAAACTGGCAAATATAATTCTACAAGATATTTAAGTCTGAAAATGAAGTAGGCGGATGTGGTTTAAAAATCCATACTACTTTACATCCATTCATATACAATTATGCATTTAAAGTCATTCTTTTGCCAGGTTTATGAATTACTCCATCTGGCAGATTCCAGTTTATAATCGAGAGGTTCTGTGTGTTTTTTACAGGAAATGCAACTACAGAGCGCAATTTTATGGAGACTTTTATTTATTTTATAATATTTTAGATTTTAGATGATATATATGCTAAATTCACTCTTTGAATTAACGTTTATTAAATTGATCATTTATGAGATTATATATTATAATATGCTTGACAGCTTTTCTTATAAGTTGTAATTCAAAAATGTATAATTATAAAATTATTCTGGAAAAGCCTGAAAAATCAGATGTTCGTTCTTATGAAAATGATACAATGTCAATTTCATTCAATTTTATGGATAAGGGAATTGCATTCAAGTTGTTCAATAAGTCTGAAGAAGGAATAAGAATCAATTGGGATGAATTAAGTATGTCTATTA
>JBDSBN010000343.1:0-3172 GCA_039921585.1 Ginsengibacter sp.
AGGCGCATAATACGTTTAAGATGTTGTTTAATCAGTTGTATAAGTAGCTGTGAGCTGTGAGCTTTGAGCTGTGAGCTTTGAGCTATGAGCTGTGAGCTTCAGATAATAATTTTTAAAGTGTAGATAAATATTAAAGTAAAAAAACAAGAAATATGAAAAAACTTCTATTAAGTTTTATAGTTCCTTGCTTCCTATTCGTAACTGGATATGCACAGGATAATTTAACCTATCAATTACCACCGAAGAGTATTACGGATCTGCTTGATGCGCCCAATACACCTTCTGTGCGGTTTAACCGGGATGGAAGTAAAATGCTTTTATTGCAATCTTCCGGGAATCCTTCTATTGAAGAAGTGGCTCAGCCGGTTATCGGTGTGGCGACGCTTCGTTTAAACCCACTGAATAATTCTTCTGTTGGAAGTGGCTCTTCTATTAATGACATCACTGTCAAGGATGTAAAGAGCGGTCAGGAGAATAAGTTAAGTGGCCTGCCTGTTCCATTAAGAATGGAGGGGGTGAGCTGGAGCCCGGATGGAAATTATATTGCCTTTACAAATAATGTCCTTTCAGGTATCGAATTATGGGTAGCCGATATAAAAACATTAAAAGCCCGAAAACTATCGGATCAGTTTTTAAATGATGCTTTTGGATCTGCTTTTCAATGGCACCCAAACAGCACACATTTATTAGCCCGGTTTATTGTTGCTAATCGCAAAAAGCCGGTAGAAAATTTAGTTCCTACCGGTCCTGTGGTACAGGAAAATCTGGGAGAGAAAACTCCTTCCAGAACGTATCAGTATTTATTGCAAAATCCGTATGATGAAGAATTGATGGAATATTATCTGACGGCACAATTGCAATTGGTGGGATTAGATGGCCAAATGACAAAAGTGTCTTCGCCGGCAATATTTCGGGGATTTTCTTATTCTCCTGATGGAAATTACCTGATGGTTCAAACGATTGAAAAACCGTATTCTTATCTTGTTCCGATTTCATCCTTTCCTTATCAAACATCTATATTATCTCCGGAAGGAAAATTAGTGAAACAATTATATCTGGCACCATTGGCAGATAAAACGCCCATTTCTTTTGATGCGGTAGCACCGGGTCCACGTTCGTACCAGTGGCGGAATGATGTACCTGCAACTATTGTATGGGCGGAAGCACAAGATGGAGGGAACTCTAACTTAGATGTACCATTCCACGATGCGTTATTTTCTCTGAAAGCTCCATTTACTGACCAGCCTCAAAAATTATTTTCCATGCAATTTCGCTATGGCGGTGTTGATTGGGGAAATAAAGATTATGCCATCGTTTCTGAGCGCTGGAGAAGAACCCGAGCCTCTAAAATGACGTTGATTAACCCGGAAACCGGAGTGGTAATCAAAGAGATTTCAAACCGTTCATCGGAAGACACATATACTGATCCGGGAAATTTTGTTATGGAAGAGGGGCTTGTTTCCAGAAATGTTTTATTATTTGATAAAAGTAAAAACCCTGTTGTATTTACCAGAGGAACAGGTGCTTCGCCACAAGGTGACAGACCTTTTTTAATGAGATGGGACCTGCTTTCCGGTAAACAGGATACGTTGTTTAAATCAAAAGCTCCCTATTACGAAAGTGTGGTGTTCTTTAATAATAAAGGCACTGTATATATATCAAGAGAATCTACCGAAGATGTTCCAAACTTTTATATGTTGAATCTGAAAAATAAAAAGGAAACGGCTTTAACAAAGTTTGAACATCCATATCCCGGAATGGATGGTGTGCAGAAAACATTGATTTCTTATCCAAGAAAGGACGGGGTGATGCTTTCAGCTCAGATGTATTTGCCCAAAGACTTTAAAAAAGGAGATACTCCTTTGCCCGTATTGGTTTGGGCTTACCCAAGAGAATTTAAAACTCTGGAGGCAGCCGGACAAGTAAAAGGATCTCCTCATCGCTTTACAAGACTGTCATTTATTTCGCCGGTACTCTGGGTTACCCGCGGGTATGCAGTACTCGATCAGGCAGATATGCCGATCGTGGGAGAAGGGAAAACTGAACACAACGACTCCTTTGTAGAACAAGTAATTGATAATGCAAATGCACTCATCAATTATGTAGTAGATATTGGCGTGGCCGATAGAAATCGCATTGGAGTTGGCGGACATTCTTATGGCGCATTTATGACGGCGAATCTGCTGGCACATACAGATTTATTTGCTGCCGGTATTGCCAGAAGCGGCGCTTATAACCGTACCTTAACTCCATTTGGTTTCCAGGCTGAATCCCGTACTTTTTGGGAAGCTCCGGATGTATATGGAAATATGTCGCCCTTCTATTTTGCAAATAAAATAAAAACACCCATATTATTAACACACGGAATGGATGATGATAATTCCGGTACTTTCCCTATCCAAAGTGAGCGTTTATACAGCGCCATCAAGGGCCATGGAGGCACCGTTCGTTTGGTGATGCTACCAAAAGAGTTCCACGGTTACCGCAGCCGCGAATCGCTACTTCATACTTTTTGGGAGCAGGATCAGTGGTTGGAGAAATATGTAAAGAACAGGAAGGTGGATGCGAAAAAGAAAGGAGAATAATCTTTATTTGATGTTATAATGTATAAAAACCTGGAGCATTTCGTTCCGGGTTTTTTTTTTATATACTCATTAAAGTTGCTGGTGAGATACTAGTAATTGCAGGAAGATATATAACCGCCAAGACAGAAAGAAGACGAAGGGAAAACGCTTTGCATTTTTTTAAAGCAGCAAGGTCGGCACCGAAGGGTCAGACCGGTTACCCTTTTTTGGCTATTCGTTTTAGTAGGAATTTCCAGGAAAACCTCTTCCCAGTTTCATGCCTTCACGAACCAGTCTATGTATTTAAAAATTATCCATGCCATTGTTGGCGTCCCCGCCAACAACTGTCTTTGATCTTAGGAAGTCTGAAAGATTGTTTTAAACTTCCATTAATTTGATTAACAATGTTTTTTATTTGCTGGTATAAAGGAATTGGAAAAGAGGTTATTCCGAAGAGTGGCATGTTGGCGGGGACGACAACATCGGCATTGGGTTTCCGCTTTTACCCTAAATAGTTCGTTATTCTCAAAATCAGAAAACCCCACCGGGACAATCAATCATCTGAAACACCTAAATCAAGGTTCCGAAGTTTTTCAGGCCCTTGTTGG
>JBDSBN010000344.1:0-3515 GCA_039921585.1 Ginsengibacter sp.
AGAATCTCTTCCTCAAGAAGTTTTTTAACCACCCCGATTTTCCCATTGAAATACCGTTTGCTAACAACGTCATTTTTAAGAAACATAACCTGTGCACCTTCCTTTAAAACCAATTCGCTTTCTGCCGGATAATTATTTTCAGCAAAATCGCCTTCAATTACAGCTTTATAAGTAGTAGAAGATGCAATTATTTTATTCAGTTCACGCGCATTTATTTGATCTGCCTGATTATTGTGTGAAGTGAGCGTTATAAATTTCTCCTCATCTGCAGGTCTGAAATCAGGGAAATAACGCATGTGCAGATCTTCAAAATCATCCGCATCCATATAGTTATTTCGAACCTTATTTAGCAGGTTTACAAAGGAATCTTCTTTTTGCCGATAGATTGTAGTGAGTTCAATTAATAATGGCATCTGCTCTTTGATGACATAACTATCGAAGAAAAAAGGTGAAGGGTAATATTCCTGTAAAATACTCCAGTCATTTCTTGGCGCTACCGGAGGTAACTGATAAAGATCACCAATACATAGTAATTGGACGCCTCCAAAAGGAAGATCATGTTTCCGGCGAACAGAGCGCAAAATAGTATCTAAAGCATCCATTACATCACAACGCACCATACTAATTTCATCAATAACCAAAAGCTCCATTTTTCTTAATAGCTGTTGCCGTTGACCGGTATATTTAAGTTTGCTGAGTAAGTCCTCTTTACTTCTGGCTGTTGGTATAAATGGATGAAACGGTAATTGGAAAAGACTGTGTAAAGTAACTCCTCCTGCATTAATTGCCGCAACACCAGTAGGTGCGGCGACAATAATATTTTTAGAACAATTGTCCTTCAAAAATTTCAGGAAAGTCGTTTTGCCCGTTCCAGCTTTCCCGGTTAAAAAGATATTCTCACTTGTTTCAGTCACAAATCGGAATGCAAGATCGAACACCTCATTGCGCTCTATTGTATTTAATTGCTGCATTTTTTCATTTTGTTTTCTTTCCATTCAATCTGCCCTAAAACCCTGAATATGATATTTTTCAAAATTTGGAAATTGGTTTTATAAAAGTCAGCCTGATAAAAGTATTCATCTAAATATTGATTTGCTCCAAAGTTAATGATCTAACTCACTCTTTAATGTTTTTATGTAAATGCTATCAAAACATAGTATGCTTTCTTTTGCCAGAATCGAAGATTTTTTTAAAAGCAACTATTATTTCTTTTTAAAAATCATGCTTAAAAAATCCAAACAGTATATCCCAATAATATTCTAAAAAACAGAGGCAAAGAAGATCTTAAAAAAACAGGGTAAAACTCAGATAAATTCATTCATTCGGAATTACTAGCTTTACGTCTTAACTTTTTATGAAGGGCATTTCTAAGGCTGAATCAGAAAAATCGATAGGTTTCTTTTTCCAAAATTTGAATATAAAATCCGTCATTAAAAAGCGATCAAATTCTTCGTTGAAATATACTGCCGGCAAAAGATCCGGCAGTATATTTTAGGATACCTTACATCAAACAGTCGCTTTTTTCGCCACAATTAAAAACTCATTTACCTGAACATCAGTAAAATATTTTTTATTTCCTTCTTTATCCTGGTAATTTCCTGTAACCAATTTTCCATCTATCAATACTTCAGTGCCTTTAGATAAATATTTCTCTACATTTTCAGCAACTGGTCCCCAGGCAATTAAATTGTGCCATTGAGTATTTTCTACCCATTCACCTTTGGCATTTTTATACCCTTCATTTGTGGCAATAGAAAAACGGGCAAACTTTTTCCCGGTTTCGGTGCTTTTAATTTCCGGTGCATTACCGAGGTTTCCCAATAATTGTACGCTGTTTTTGAATGTATTCATAATTTCCATTTTTACGCTCACATTTTTTTATGAGCAGGTTTAAAAAATTTGTATTTTCTTGAAATCGTTCACCGAATTCAATTTTCTAACTGTCCAAAGATGTGCATTAAATGATATTGATACCTGTTTTAAACGTTTATAGGTGAGTATAACCGTTTGTAAACGCTTGTACATATTGCCAAAAAGAAGTATCTTTAAAAATCCTTTTAAATCATTTTATGATGATAGCCAAAACATCTCCCCGACTTTGTAATGATTGTCAAAAGCCACTGAGAGGACGAACGGATAAGAAATTCTGCAATCATTTTTGCAGGAATAATTACAACAATCAATTAAAAAGCGATACCAATAATCTGGTAAGAAATATAAATAATGCTCTGGGTAAAAACAGGCGCATTCTTGAAAGTTTCTTTGAAGGGGAAGAGGAACTTGCAAAGACTACACAAGAAAAACTATTCGAAAAGGGGTTTCTATTTAAATATTTTACCCACACTTATACAAATAAGAAGGGAAATATTTATTTTTTTGTTTATGATCTTGGATATCTTCCTTTGGAGAATAATTGGTATTTATTAGTGAAAAGAAAAGAATCATAAAAAATATCAGGGAATTATCAATCCTGTTTTTTACACCGCCTTTGCACCTATTATACTTCAAAATAGCTTTGCATTGAATACATGATGACATTTTTAATATTTTGCGATAACCTATTTATTACGTAAATATTAAAATAATCATTATGAAAAGGAATATAATTCTATTGCTTTTATTAAGTGCCCCAATTTTGATCCTTTCTTGCAAAAAAGAAAATAAAGCAGTATCAGATAAACTTGACGGCATTGTATCAAAAGAATATAGAAATACACTCATTAATTTAGGAATGGAACTTCATAGTGGTGATGTCCCTCCAAATATTGTTGGAAGTGTTTACATGTCACCAAACTATCTACTTAAATCCAATATAACTGGAGATCCGGCTCCCAACACTCAATTTGTACACTACACTATTAAATTTTATGATCAAAACTCTTCAGCAAATACGGTGAAATTTACAGGAATAGGTTCTGGTGGGAGTACTTCAGAGCGGGAAGAAAGCCAGAGCGCAGTAGTGACAGGATCAGGCAATAATTTTACGATATATGGAAGAAGTACAGTGACGTTAGGATCAAACTCAATCGTAGTCGCCTATGTTTATTCAGGGACTATTGATGGCACGAATATTAAAAACTTTAAAAAAGCACTTATTGTAGTTGACGATACAAAAGGAGGCGTTAATTTAATAAAAAATGGTCAGGCGCGCATCTTCTATGACGCTAATAAAATCTCGGAATTCACGAGATAAATACTTCACTATCCATTTACCTAAATATTTATAAATTAAAAAACCGGTTCGTTTTAGAACCGGTTTTAATATTTTTTAAATACGTTTAAACTAATTTTTCTACCTGCATATAACTTAATTCTACAGGTGTAGCGCGTCCAAAAATCTTTACCTGAACTTTTAATTTTTTCTTTTCATCGGAAACTTCTTCAATAACCCCGTTGAAATCATTAAATGGTCCATCAATAATTTTGATTGTTTCGCCTACTATGAATGGCTCACTCATTGTCATACCATCTGCATCAGACATTTCATCCACTTTACCTAGCATTTTATTCACTTC
>JBDSBN010000345.1:0-4504 GCA_039921585.1 Ginsengibacter sp.
TGATGAAGGATTTATGGATATTCCTAAAAATATGTATCCCGGACAGAAATTAAATGATGTCAATTTTACTATGAAAACAAAATCCTCGGGTATGGAAATGGTCATTACAACCAATCTTGTGGATAGGACTGTAGGGGCTAAAGAAAAAGTAACTACACCTGCAGGGACGTTCGAGTGTATGCCTATTTCCGGTTTACGTAAATCAGGCATGAGGGTCATGGGAATAAATCGAAAAATGGGCAACCCAACGAAAGAAATAACCTGGTACTCTCCCGGGATTGGAATTGTAAAATCAGAAAGTTATGATGCAAAAGGGAAAGTGGAATCCTCACAAATATTAACTGAATTTAAGAGATAAGAAGAGCAATAAAATAAATTACTATATACAAAAGACGTTTCGAAGAAGCGTCTTTTTTGTCTTATGACTATACGGCAATACTCTATAAAAGCATCGTATTTAAAATTGAATTCTTTAAAGGAAACAGGTAATATTATTCCCTATATGCAAAACCCTTAAACTAAGATTCATTTAAAATGATATTCTTTAATTTGTACAGATAAGCAGTTTAAAAGTCAAATGTGATAATTTAGATAAACTCGTTCTGATTACTCTCAAAAATCACTTTCTTTTATTGTAAATTTGTTTCTTTTGCCAAAAGCTAGTGATAAAATAAGTGAAAATAATATGAATGATTATAATGAAGACTCGATAAAAAGTCTCGACTGGAAAGAACATATCAGGTTGCGTCCGGGTATGTATATTGGCAAGCTGGGAGATGGAAGTAGCCACGATGATGGGATTTATGTGTTACTAAAGGAAGTGATCGATAATTGTATTGATGAACATACTATGGGGCATGGAAAGCGCGTGGAAGTTTCTATTAATGATAAAACGGTTACAGTAAGAGATTATGGTCGCGGAATTCCTTTAGGAAAAGTGGTGGATGTTGTTAGTAAAATAAATACAGGTGCCAAATACGATAGCAAGGCCTTTCAGAAAAGTGTTGGGCTAAATGGTGTTGGTACAAAAGCAGTGAATGCATTAAGTCATTATTTTAAAGTAACCTCCATTAGAGAGGGGAAACAAAAAACTGCCGAATTTGAAAAAGGAGTTTTGGTAAAGGAATTTAATGAAACGAAAACCACCGAAGATAATGGTACAGAAGTGACGTTCATTCCTGATGAAAAAATCTTTAAAAATTACCATTATATCCAGGAGTTTCTGGACAATCAATTTTGGAATTATTGCTTTTTGAATGCCTGTCTAATTATTAATTATAATGGAAAAAGGTATCAAAGCAAAAACGGACTTTTGGATTTGCTCCAGCGGAAAACCATTGAAAGTGAACTGCGATATCCAATTATTCACCTGAAAGGGGAAGATATCGAAGTGGCTTTAACGCATAACAATCAATACGGTGAGGAGTATTATAGTTTCGTAAACGGGCAATTTACCACACAGGGTGGAACACACCTTGCAGGATTTAGAGAAGGTTATGTAAAAACGATTCGTGATTTTTATAAAAAAGATTATGATGCAGCAGATATACGAGGAAGTATTTGCGCTTCCATTAGTATTCGTGTGCAGGAGCCGGTCTTTGAAAGTCAGACAAAAACGAAATTGGGTTCCAGTATCATGTGGGAAAAAGGACCTGCTGTAAAAACGTTCATTGCAGATTTTCTGGGGAAAGACCTGAATGATTTTTTACATAAAAATCCCGAATTTGCAGATGCTTTAAAGAGAAAAATTGAGCAGAATGAGAGAGAGAGGAAAGATATGGCCGGAATTAAAAAACTGGCAAATGAGCGGGCAAAGAAAGCGAATCTGCACAATAAAAAACTGCGTGATTGCCGCTATCATTTCAACGATATCACAGAAGGGAAAAACAAAGAGGAGATTAATGCAAAACGCCTTGAATCTACTTTGTTTATTACGGAAGGAGATAGTGCCAGTGGTTCGATAACTAAATCCAGAAATGTAGAAACACAAGCAGTATTTAGTTTAAGAGGTAAGCCTTTGAATAGTTATGGTCTTACAAAAAAGGTCGTGTATGAAAATGAGGAATTTAATCTTTTGCAACATGCATTAAATATCGAAGCAGGCTACGAAGATTTGCGTTACAACAATATCGTTATTGCTACTGATGCCGATGTGGATGGAATGCATATTCGGTTGTTATTAATGACTTTCTTTTTACAGTTTTTTCCGGATTTAGTGAAAAACGGACACGTGTATATATTGGAAACTCCCTTGTTTAGAGTAAGGACGATGCCCGGGAAAAACAAGGAAAAGCAGGAAACGATCTATTGTTATTCGGAAACTGAAAAGCAGCAGGCCGTTGCCAAATTAGGAGGTAAGCCTGAGATCACCCGATTTAAAGGATTAGGAGAGATATCACCCGATGAGTTTGGCAAATTTATTGGTGAGGATATTAAATTACAACCAGTTATGCTTTTACCGGAAATGGCTATAAAAGACCTACTTGAATATTATATGGGGAAAAACACACCGGCCCGGCAAGAATTTATTATAGAAAACCTGGTGGTAGAATTGGATTTGGTAGGTGAACCGGTCGCTTAAAAATAGGTGTTGGTTTCTTTTAAGTAAAGAAAGTTTGAGCAGCAAATGTGGTTAGAAAGTAGTAAAATTTAAAGCCTGAATTAACCTGTTCATTAAAAAGTTAAGATTGTATCAAATAAAAATATGCATATAGTTTTTCAACCGGAAGATGTAAAAATACTTTCTAAAAGTTTTGAACTTGACGAATCCCTTAAAAAAGAAATTATTGAAATAAAGGATGATTATTCAGTAGGACCTTTAGGGGATATTTATTCTGAAGAAGGTAGGGCAGAAAGAAAGGATTGGTGGCGAAAAGTTCTATCCAATGGAAGTCTCAAAGACGCTGACGAAACAGGTATACCAGATGATGAAAAAGCTGTCGAAACTATTATAAATCATTTAAATGGCGATGAAGCGCATCATGTGTGGATTTGGGTGGCAGCCAATAAACGGGACGTCTGCGGCTATTACTGGCTAATGACTCAGTTGGATGATTTTGTAGGGAAAGTATATGTTCTTCATTTAAATAATCTTCCTTTTATCAATGATAAAGGATCTATTTTTTATCCGGAGAATTTACATGAAATTTTGCCCAAAGAATTTCTCAAAGCCAAAAAGCTGGCAAGGGAAATTACCACCTCAGAATTTGAATTAGATCCTGATGAGTGGGCCAAAATATGTCAGTCAGAAAAAGAAATTCGCTTGTTGGATGGGGCAAAAAAACTCTCTTTGCACTCTATTACTTATTACGATAAGTATCTAATGGAGTTTATTACCGGAAATTGGCAGAAAGCAACCAGAGTAATACACGCATTTTCAAATAAATCAAAATATGTGGCAGGAGATTCATTTATGCTCTGGCGGCTTCGGCGATTAATAGAAAATGATGAAATTGAGGCGCAGGGAGTTACTCAAAACTTGAAGGATCTGGAGGTTAAGAAGAGGAAAGAGTCCGGAGATTTGGAGGAGGAACTAGAAAAGTAAACTGCATAACAAAAAGTATATTTTATTTTTAATGAAATATTTCTAATGAAACATTCGTTTTAATGTCAAAGTTTTTAATAATAGGATTGGGGAACCCGGGAAATGAATATCATCATTCACGTCATAATATTGGATTTGATGTATTGGATGCTTTTGTATTAAAACATGGAGTTGATTTCAAATCAGGGAGACTCGCAGATGTAGCTGAAGTAAGGTGGCGGGGAAGGAAATTTGTATGCATTAAGCCAATGACTTATATGAATTTGAGTGGCAGAGCTGTGAAGTATTGGTTAGATAAAGAAAAAATAGCTATTGATAACTCTCTGACTATTGTTGATGATTTGGCTTTGCCTTTGGAAAAATTAAGGTTGAGAAAAAGTGGTAGTGATGCCGGGCATAATGGGTTAAAGGATATTCAAAGTGTTTTGGGAACGGATAAATATCCTAAATTAAGGTTTGGTATTGGAAACCAGTTTCCAAAAGGGATGCAGGTTGAATTTGTTTTGAGTAAATGGTTGCCGGAGGAAATGCCGATGGTGAAAAGGAAAATTGAAAAATCAGTAGAAATAATCGAGAATTTTTCCTTGATAGGAATTGATAAATCAATGAATAACATAAATAATCTTATATTTAGCCCTTCAGAATGATAATGCTCTGATATTGAAATTTTTAATTATTCTGATGGAGCTAAAATAGAACTACAATAAATCTGCTTAAGTATGAAAATATTTTGTATCGGACGTAACTACGTCGATCACGCAACAGAATTAGGAAATGAAATTCCCTCTGAGCCTGTTGTTTTTATGAAACCAAAAAGTGCATTGGTTCAGGGCCATACGCCTTTTTACTATCCTGAATTTACGAACGAGTTGCACTATGAAGCAGAATTGGTGGTACGCATATGCAAAAATGGTAAATATATACAGGAAAGACACGCTGCCGGATATTACAATGCAATTA
>JBDSBN010000346.1:0-29009 GCA_039921585.1 Ginsengibacter sp.
TCTTTTGGTGTTTATTATTTGCCCTCATAATTTTGTTTGTTTACACCACAAAACTGAGGGCTTTTTTTTTTGCTCAAGTGGAAACTTCCAGTTGCTAAAAATTGGAATTACAAAGTTGCTGATTACATGCGTCAGGTGACTATTTCAAAAGGAGGGTAGTCTGTTATTCAAAATGAGTAGGAGTTTCTGATCCTAAACAAACAGCCACCTTTGCCAATTCTAAAAGCTAATTTTGTAATTATTAATGCAAACCAATAAATATTATGAAATATATTTTAACCTGTCTGATAGCTTGTCTTTCTGTGTCTACTTCTATGGCACAAAAAACAAACCCTAATTATGATTCAGCATTGGCCACCAAACTGGGCGCTGATGATTACGGAATGAAAGTATAGGTCTTTGTAATTCTGAAAACGGGCAATAATGAATCAACAGATAAAGTTTTGAAGGATAACAGTTTTGCAGGACATATGAATAACATTAATCGTTTGGTAAAAGAGAAGAAATTAATAGTCGCCGGACCGATGGTGAAAAATGAAAAATCCTTCAGAGGTATTTTTATATTAAACGTTTCCACATTAGAAGACGCCAGGCTTTTACTCGAAACTGACCCGGCAATAAAAGAAGGGTTTTTAGCCCCGGAACTTTTTCTTTGGTACGGTTCTGCAGCACTTCCTGCATATCTAGAAGTGTCAGATAAAGTTTGGAAAATTATATTTTAATTGATTTGAAAAAATAACCCGCCCAGGGTTAGTAATAAATAAACTGATTGCTTTGATTGAGAATCATGTAGAATTCGCATCATGTGTATGGATTAAGATCTAGTCATCGTGCTACTGCCGATGTTATCGACATCGCCAGGAGGATTTTAAAAGTCTACATGAACTTTAAGAATATTCACGCCAATGCTTGTTTCCGAAAACAATAATAGGGAGAGTTTCGGACAGGTTTTCAATTAAAGGCTCCTGGATAAATAGGGTAGAGTTATATTTTTTCAAAAATAAAAGTTATATCTACGCAATGAAATCGATCTTAATATGACCTTCGCAAGGTCGAATAATATTTTGATAATATTTTTTGAGTAATATTTTTTAATGTTTGTATATTCGGTAATACAAACGGTGTGCGAGATGCCTGGGTATCTTTAGTTCCGAATGACCTGCAAGAATTATTCTTTGAAAAGATCTGTTACGATGATAAGAGAAATTTTAATGACATTCTTTTTTACTGGACTTATCGGTATTTTAAGTTGCAATAACGAAACTCATTCAAATAAAACCCACATGCAAGAAATGACAGTGACATTGGATACCCTGAAAGCTGTCCTTGATGCTTTCAATAGGCACGACCTGGATGCTATTATGGAATATTTCACTGAAGATTGCTCGTTTGATTTTCCAAAAGGACCTGAACCTTTTGGAAAGCGATTTATTGGGAAAGCACAAGTTAGAGAAGCTCTTTCAGGTCGATTTAAAGGAATTCCTGATGTTCATTATAGTGAAGACCGGCATTGGTTATCAGCGGATAAGACTCAAGCTGTTTCAGAATGGACACTTACGGGAACATCAACTTCCGGAGTTAAATTGAAAGTAAGAGGTTGTGACCTTTGGGAGTTTAAAAATGGCAAAATCAAACGGAAGGATTCCTATTGGAAAATAGTAGAGCAATAGCAATCTTTCGTGCTTAACCCGACCATAATAACTTCGTGCATATTGTAGCACAAACGCACAACAGAAGTATCCATTGGACCTAATGGCACAGAAGAGGAAGAATAATTCCGCCGTTTTTCTAATGTTCTTTGGTAATAGAAAGATCGAATGTGTTTTTCATCCTTTCCCTTTCGCAAGATCTTTTTCCTTATCCCAATTTAATATCTTTTTTGAGATCAACATACTTCAGCATCCATTGCGTAGTCAGTTATTTTTTTACTTAGCGCCAATTTATTGGAGGGGGAAAAAATCAGTGCTTTCTGAAGTGTTTCTTCCACGTCATTTAATGTCTCGAAAATATTATTATGGTAGTATTTTCTTCTTATTTCTTTCTAAAGCAATTTTACTGGATTATGTTCCGGAGAATATGGATTTAAATGCAGGAGTTTAATATTTTTCTGGCAACTGCATTTTTTGACTTAGATGCCAGCCGGCTTTGTCTAAAATCATTATAATCCCCCTTTTGCCGCAAATTGTCGTTTGGTTTTAGCGAAAGCGTCCGCTTATTCTGATGTTTAAAAGAGAATCATATAATTACCTCTGAGCCAAAAAGAAAAATTTTATTTTATTTCTTTTACCACATTGCAAAAACTAGATTACTCAAGCGGGGATAGATGTTTTTGTAAGAGAAGAATATATGGAAATAGCTTTAGATTCATGGAAACTTTGCCAGGAAAAGAAGGGTCTTGAAATTTCTGGTTTGGTGTATCCTGCTACTTTCCGGTAATACTGGTATACATCTTTATAATTTAAAAGAAGAGGCAATGTTGAAGTCTGCATGTTTCCAGGCTTTATCAAATCGTGCTTTTACAAGTTTTGCTTCCTTTATTTTTTCCTGCTTTAAAAGGGATTGATACAGGCCCATAAGTGCCCACCCATTTTCTTTCCAGGAACTTAAATCCTGACGGTATATTTTTTCTGCTTCTTTATATTTAAGTGCCTGTATCAACGTATTTCCAAGGTGGTGCCGCACAGAAAAAAAACAATCCGGAGGTTCGTCATAATTTAAATTATCTTCAATGGAGATCGCCTTTTGGAATGAGTTAATTGCTTTATCATAATCCTTGTTACTCTTGTAAATTTCTGCCGAGAGTACATTTTGGGCAATTTGCACAATATCAAATGTGCTGTTTATTCCCCAAATAGTCATTTCTTTCAGCACAGATTCTTCCGCTAAATGATTTAATTGAAAAAGTTCCATTTCAGCTTTTGCGGTATTCTGCTTTCCCAGATAAGCCATTCCTTTTGCATAGTGCAGAATTGCACGGGGGTAAATTAAATCATTCTCCAGTGGGGGTATTGCAAGAATTGTGTCCCACATTCCCAGTTTCACTGCAACAAAATACGGGATAGAATAATAATGCTGTAATGTGCCCCAACCGGGTTCACGCATGATGTCTTTAGCGGTTTTTTCCTGCACTTTATTTGCAGCAGCCCAGGCAAGTTTTGAATTTCCTTCGAAGGTAGCCATTGCCGATAGGTAATGATAATTGTGAGGATAGTAGGCGAGGGGGTAAGCTCCTTGTGCATGACAGGCGGAAACGTAGGAGCTATCTACCTTTATAGCTTCCAGATTGGCAAGAGTTCCTAAATGATAATCTCCTGTCCAAATGTAAATGTGAGAAGGCATGTGCACCAGGTGTCCGGATCCGGGAACCAAAGTTAAAAGCAGATAAGCACTTGCCAATCCTCTTTCCGGCGTTTTAGATGCTTCCACTGCGTGTATGTAGAAATGCGGAGCTCCGGGATGTTTTGGATATTGTTTGATTAATTTCTCAAGCACCGCCACAATCTCGGGTGTCCATGGTTTCGGCTCTTTCGTTTTCTTATCGTACATATCCCAGGGGTGCATATCCATTAAGGATTCAGCATAGAGTGCGCTGATGTCCGGATCTGAAGGATAGGTGTCATATACTTTTTTCATAGCAGCAGAATAGGAACTGTCGAGGTGGTTCCGGTCATTGGGTGGTACTGAATCGTACCTGTATGATAAGGCGCGAATTAGTGCTTTTTCTTTTGGCGAGCAATTTCCTGAAAGTGCTTGTGCTTTTTGGACAGCCTGAAATGCTCTTTGATAGTTATCATCTTCCATTCCCGCATTATAATTGGGACCAAGAACATAAGCAAGCCCCCAATGCGCCATAGCGCAATCAGCATCAAGTCTGGTTACTTCGAAAAAGGATCGGGCTGCCTCTGCATGGTTAAATCCGTAGGACAACATCATTCCCTGATTGAAATACTCTTGAGCCTCTTTGTTATTGGTGGTGATTTTAAAATCAATTCCTTCCAGACCTTTAAGCCTGGGCGCTTTTGTGCCGGCAGAATACCAGGCTAAATCAGATGTTTGAGGGCCACAAAGAATGGGGGTTTTATTGGCTTTAGTCGTTTCTTCCGAAACTTTATCTGACTCATTACAGCCAATAAAAAGCACTATGATTGTAAGATAATAAATCAGCTTTCTCATGTGATTGTTTTTAGAGTATCAACAAAGAAAAGAACTTTTAAAAAAGCACTGCGGAGATTTTATGCCAACACTATAAATTCGTAATTGGGATCGGTTTCAATAAAAGTTATACTACCATTTCAACAGGCTTATATAAAATTATACTAATTCTGGAAGAATGAATAACTTTTAGTTGAACGGGTATGGTTAGAAGGGTGGGGTGTTAAATGGTTGAATTATTTAATTATTAGATTATTGGATTATTCACGCGCTGTTGTTGAATGGTTGGGTTGGTGAACTGGTATATGGTTTCTGTTCGTAAAAGCAAGTCGCTTTATTTCTTAACCAAAGTCAATGAGATTGATATTTTGTGTGCCTAATATTGTTGGATCATTCAAATGAAACAAAATGTCAACAATTAAAATGTCGCAACTGCACTTTGTAACACTCTTACAATTACTGGTTCGGCTCAAAAAGTGGAATTAAACACAAACTGAAATAATGCAAAATAAAAAGGATTTACTAAGCACACTTTGGATTTTTGTGACCTTAAATTATCTGTATTGCGACTTAATCGGGTTGATGGATTCAAGTCTGTTGAAACAATATTTAACGGGCCATATTGATGGATTGATCATCAATGAACGTTTTTTATTGTTTGCAGGTATTCTAATGGAAATTCCTATTGCGATGGTTTTATTATCAAAAATATTAGCTAAAAACAAAAATTGTTGGGCGAATATCATTGCCGGGATTATAAAAACGGTGGCAATGATCGCAACTCTTTTTATAGGCAGTGTGACGATGTATTATCTGTTTTTTGCAGTGATCGAAATAGCGACAACTCTGTTTATTATTTGGTATGCAAGTAATTGGTTAAGAGAAAAGGAAGGGAAACTGGTTTAATTTTTCCTTTGTAACTTTTTTCTAATTCTGCTTAATGATTCTGGTTTTACACCAATGTAAGTGGCAATATCATATTGAGGAACTCTTTGGAAGATATCAGGTCTTAATTTTAATAGCTCCAGGTACCGCGCTTCCGGTTTGTTGGTTATATAGGAAGTCATTTGGTTTTGTTGTTCTAAAAAAACCGTTTCCATGATTTGTCGGGAAACTGTTTCAAACCGCGGAAATTGTTTAAATAATTCCTGAGCCTTTTGCTCATTACCGATTACCACGGTTGTTTCTTCTACACAGGTTAAATAATAGTTTAATGGTGTTCTTTTCTCAAAATTTTCCAAAGAAATGATCCATTGTTCTTCACTGAAAAAATTTGTGGTGATATCCTGTCCATCAATTATTTTGTATTGTCTGATAAGACCCTCAAGGATGAAATATGTATCCTGATTAAATTGTCCTTCTTTGATTAAAGCATAGCCCTTTGGGAAACACTTTATATCCATACTTTCCGTTAGCACGTTTATTTCGTCCGCGGTCAGATTGGTTATTTTTAGAAAGTAGTTGATAAGTCTATTATCCATTTGAGATGTGGTCATTTATGCTGCCGCATGACACGTAAATATAATGGATAGTTACCCGCAATTCAAAAAAAACAGGATCCTTCTATTCTGTTATTTAATAATCTACATTCCATAGAGATATACGTTTTTCAAACGGAAAGTAGCTAAATGCATAGGTACATCGGGGTTTCAACTATGAGATTAAATTGCTTAGTGGTGTAACCATGACAAACCCCATTGAGACAACAACCCAAACAAATAAGGCGTTTTTAATAATGAATGCTTTACAGAAAAAATGTGTATTCTACAGGCATCTATTTGATTTCTCCCGACCACTTCGTGAAATAGTATTCGCAAAAAGCAGTTGTCAAAAACAGAGTGAATGGACTATTGTTTAATGACTTTGTACACCTGTTTATTTTCACCGGTTATTTCTACGTAATAGATACCTGAACGTAAGTGACGAACATTTATTTGCGTTGTAAATCCTGTTAATTTACCCTGTAATATTTTTCTTCCGTTTACCTCTCTGATAAAATATGATTGGATACCTGTCGCTTTATCTCTTGCAATAGACAGTACATTAACAACGGGATTTGGAAAAATGCGAATACCTGTATCCACTTGTCCGAAATGAATGGATACAACAGGAGAATAGGTTTTATTTCCATCGATGTCTAACTGGACAAAACGATAATAAAGGCGTTTATGCTCTGTTTCACCAATATTGTTATCAAGGAAAGTATAAGTCACAATATTGCTTGAATACCCGCTGCTTTTAATTTCCCCGATTTTAAAGAAATCCTGACCATTCCTGCTTCTTTCAATTACAAACTTATCAGTATTGGATTCCTGTGAAGTTTTCCAGGTTAAGACGACATTTCGCTCCATTTTAGTTACTTCAAAAGTAAGCAAGGTAACCGGGAGAGTAGTGGTAAACATTTTTAAAACGCACATGGCGTTTTGCCCAAATGAATTCAGGTTAAAAAGATCTTTGTCCAGTTGAAATGCCACTTCACCGCTATACATTCCCGCAGAATAGATCGTTCCACTGTTGGTAACGAATAGCGAATACCCAGCGTCTGATCCCTTACCGCCCATTTGTTTGGTAGAGGTCAATTTTAAGGTGTCATTCAATCGTATAATAAAGATATCAGATTCTCCTGCCGACTTCAGTAAGCCACTATTTGAGCCCGGATCAAAATTTACTTCATCCTCAAAGGAGCCTGTCAGGAAAATCCGGTTGAAAACATCGGAATGAATACCATTTCCTGATTCATTTCCTGTGCCTCCGAAAGATCTGGCAGCAACAAAATCTCCATTAGCATCTAATTTTGAAATATAAATATCCGTATTTCCTAAGGACGTTAATGAATAGACTGCTACTCCGGGATCAAAATCCGACACACCTGTGAAACTTCCGGTTATATAAATATTATTCGCCCTATCGATAGTTAAGGAATTACCTACATCTGCGCCCGGACCTCCCAATTTTTTAAGCCAGATAATATTCCCGGAACTGCCAAATTTGATTACGTACGCATCAGTTCCCCCATTAGAAGTAACATTAAAATTTATGAGGTTCTGAGTAATAGAAATTAATCCTGAAAAATAGCCGGTAGCATACACATTTCCTCCGCCATCCACCTTTAGGGAGTTACCCCTATCGTTAAAAACACTCCCATATGCTATGGCCCAGAGGAAAATACCATTAGCGTCCAGTTTAGAAATAAAAACGTCATCACTTCCTTTTAGAGATTGCCATGAATTGACTCCCGATCCTGTATTCAGATCGACCCATCCGTTCACTGTTCCGGTTGTATGTACATGACCAACGGCATCTACTGCAATGGAATACCCGGCAGTTTTAGCAAAGGCCGCTTTGCCATCCTGGTTACTTCCTTCCATATTCCTTACCCACACAAAATTTCCAGAATTATTTAGTTTAAGCATAAAGGCATTTGTTATACCAAGAGCGGTCACATTATACACTGCACCCGATGGGTCAAAGTCAATAGTGCCCGAAAAAAATCCCGTTGCATATATATTCCCGGCAGCATCAAGTGTCAAAGCCATTCCCTGATCCTGTTCGGTACTTCCAAAGGTTTTTACCCATATAAAATTTCCGGAAACATCTAGTTTTAATATAAATATATCATCATTACCTACTGATGTAACCAGATATTCTTCCGGCCCCGCATTAAAATCTACCGTACCTGAGAAGGTTCCAATGGTATAGGAGTTTTCCGCAGCATCCACCGCTAATGTCTGATCCTGCGTGATTCCTGTTTTGGTTTCAACACTTTTTGCATATTGAAAAATTTGAGAAAACCCATTGCTGTAAATAATCAGGAAAAAAGAAATAAGGATAAAGTTTTTCATGCAAATCTTTTAAAAGTTAAGAAAAAACTATTCCGTATGATTCTGAAATTAGAAGAACCACGAAAACAAAAGTAGAGGTATCCTATAGTTTTAAAGATGTGATTTTAGTAGTATTTCGATGACGGTATCCTAAGTTTGTAAAACCGTATTTACTATTTAAATTTGGCAAAAAGTTGGCTTGTACATGTTCTGGTATTTCAAAGTCAGTAGAAAAGTAGTAGAGCTACTTTTTATAAACTATTTCCAATAACAGACTCATCCGGGTGCAGTTACTCTTTTATTTCAAATGCAGAGTGCGCAGCTTTATCACCATACACCTTTTTATTCCCTTTTTGGCGCAAGGTTTTCGTTTGGTTTTAGCGAAAGCACCCCGCTTGTGCTAATGCGGAGGACTTATCGGCAATAAAATAAATCAGAAAAATTATTCAGGAGATTTTTGCAAAACTCCGATCTTTATTGACACGGGGAATCCCGATTCACATGTACAAGGTTTTAAAATAATTATATTTTTTTAAAGGCCATAGCATTAATTTGATAAGGCTTTTACTTTTTCCTTAAAATAATTTTCTCCGAATTTGTTCGTGCCTATACGAAACAATTCTCAAAATTATTGTTATGTCCCAAGTGGCTAAAGTCTTCCAAAGCAGATGGGGCTGATGGCTGGATTAATTATAACTTTTCAGTTAAATACCTCCAATATCTCCTGGGCATATGCCGAACGTGTAATGCTGTATTTTTTCTTTCTTTAATATTGACACTTTTGAAATATTGCTGCCACAATTCCTGGAATTTGACTTCTTCTTCGTGCAAACTGATTGCTGGAGTTAAACCAGAAGTATTTTCTTCTGAAGGTGATTTTTCTATCAGCGACACCTCTGATAAATTATAGTAAATACCATACTTTCTTTTGTTGTCGAATATAAGCCAACGTTGATCTGCGTATCGACTGGAAAAGTGTTTACTGATTAGCGGCAATACATCAAAATCAGGAGCTACTGTAGCAAAGTATAATCCATCAGAGGATTGTTGGAATCGAATAAATGCTTCCATGCGGTGCCGCTCCCGGTGCACTTTCTTTAAAGTTTGGTGAATTGTCAATACCGCTTCATGACTGAAGTCATCGCAGGCAGCCTTTCCTGCCTTTAAACCGTACTGTATAAATCGCAGAAGGGCATTTTCGATTCCATCTACTTCTGACAAATAGACTTCATAGATTTTTTTACAAACAAAGGCAGATAAATGTGAACGGAGTTTTATTAGAACTCTTTCAGCTTTTTCTGAGGATGAATGGACAATATGTTTCTCTCCAAAAAGAGAGCTAGCTCCTTTACCTATTTGCGAAATGTTAGGGTCGGTGAATTTATATTCATAAATCTCGAAAATAGCTGTCAGTAATCCTTCAAAGCTTCCATCATATAATACTGCGGTCATAAAAAAAGTTGCAATTGAGAGGAGAAATTGGGTTTGTACTTGCTATTCATATCATTTACAATTAGTCGCTTTAGGTCCTGAGCGGAATAGTTTTTTCTTTCATAGTCTCCTGTTGCACAGATGAAGTATTTGGCACGGTTCAAAGCGATACCTATCTTTCTTAAATGGTCAAAATTGAGGTTTCGAAACTTCCTGGCCTTTATTATTTTTCCTGCACTTTTTAGTCCGATGCCAGGAATACGTTTGATAAGTTCTGCATCAGCAATATTAATATCTACTGGAAAAATATCCAGATTTTGTAAAGCCCATCCAAGTTTGGGATCAATTTCCAAGTCGAGCAAGGGATGGGATGGATTTACAATTTCCTCTACTTTGAAACCATAAAAACGCATGAGCCAATCTGCCTGGTACAATCGGTTCTCTCTCATAACCGGTACGGGCGTTCCGATTGCTGGAAGCCGGCTATCTGTGCTGATAGGTACATATCCGGAATAATAAACCCGTTTCATGTTCATCCTAGTGTAAAAATAATTGGCTATTCCCAGGATTTCCATATCGCTCTCCGGAGTCGCACCAATAACCATTTGAGTACTCTGACCTGCAGGTGCAAACTTTGGAGTACTGGGAAACAACTTTCTATCTTCTTTATATTTTATGATTTCATTTTTCAAATACTTGATAGGTGTAAGCATATCCTTCCTGTTTTTATCCGGAGCTAATAAGGCTAAACTTTTTTCTGTGGGCATTTCAATATTGATGCTCAATCGATCTGCCCAAAGGCCTGCTTCTTTTATTAATTCTTCGCTGGCACCGGGAATTGTTTTTAGATGGATATACCCAAAGAACTTTTCCTCCGTTCGAAGTTTTTTTGCAATGCGGACCAATCGCTCCATCGTATAATCCGGACTAGTGAAGATTCCGCTACTCAGAAATAAGCCCTCAATATAATTCCTCCGGTAAAAATTGATTGTTAGTTTTACGACCTCATCTACAGTAAAGGCTGCCCTTTTTACATCATTACTCTTCCGACTTACGCAATAAGCGCAGTCATATATACAATGATTCGTTAGTAAGATTTTTAGCAATGACACACAGCGACCATCTTCTGTATAAGCATGACAAATCCCGGTACCATTTCCATTCCCGAGACCACCTTCGTTTTTTCGCTTACTGCCGCTGCTGGCACAACTTACATCATACTTGGCGGCGTCACTTAATATTTCAAGTTTTTCTGTAATCCTGTCTTTCATAGGGATGCGTTTACTGTAAAAATACTAACTTATTTATCAAAAATGACAAGAAATTTAGCATAAAAACTGTTAAAGACTTGTTGGATAGAATTGGGATGGCAATCTGGATAACTTCATTTCTCAACAGAAATGAAACGATTCATTGATAGAATAAAAATGATATTTTGAAGATATGGTGAGGGTGATATCTTTTTCCAGTAGGCCATTTCCCTTTAAGTGTGAGGGACAGAAATGCCTATAAGGAAATAATGGCGAAGAGGTAATTGCAAGAAGAGGTGTATAAACAGAAGACTTTATTTTTAAAAGTACTGTCATTTAGCGATATTTTGATTAAAATTTCGTATCATAACTTTTACAGAAAACAAACTAATCTATATTCTCAAAAATCGAACTCATGATGAAACAGACTTTTCTTATTATCCTTCTCTTCGGCCTTATTTCCTGCAATCAGCAAACAGACAATAATCGAGCTTTACAAAATCGAATTGACAGTCTGGAAAGTAAATTGGACAATGTATACAAACCCGGTTTTGGAGATTTAATGGGCACAATTCAGGTTCATCACAATAAACTTTGGTTTGCAGGAAAAAATCAGAACTGGAAATTGGCTGACTTTGAAATACATGAAATAATAGAAGCTTTTGAGGATATAAAAAAGTATCAAAAAAACCGGGAAGAAACCAAAAAAATAGATATGATTCAACCTCCATTGGAAAATATCAATACGGCTATTCAGAAAAAAGATCCTGTCCTTTTTAAGGAAGGATATACTTTATTAACCAACTCTTGCAATAGCTGTCATAGTCAAACAGGTTATGAATTTATTCTGGTAAAAAATCCGGATTTCTCATCTTTTAGCAACCAGGAATTTAAACTTCAGAGTGAAAAATAGAATTTTATAAATTTTTGAATAGTTGGGTGTTTGGTTATTAAATTTTTGAATTATTTTGTTTAGGAGGGGTGAATAAGGTTTTAGAAGGATAGCTTTCAGCCACGAAGACACGAAGGTTTGAAGAAGAAAAAACTACTTCTTTCCTTATGAATTGCGTCGGACCAATCTAATTGGTAGGGAGGGGAATGTAGGGTGAAATTGTTTTATTTTTATCTACGCTTTTCTGAAACTTATGAATTCAAACTTATGAAAAGCAAATGCGACAATTTAACCATTCAGTATTTTGGTAAAGATCGCCAACCAGGTTTTGACCCTTCATGACTAGTCCAGATTAAATCGTGATAAAAACCGACTTCCTTTCCACATTTTGAAGATTTTTTGTTTTATGGCCTTTGCCCTGAGTGTCTTCCAGCAATAAAATGTCGCCTCCTTTGAAGGTCCGTTTATCACCCAATGAAGTTTCAATTTCGATTTCCCCATCTATTAGAATAATGTATTGCTTTTGGGGAGCATTATGAAAATCGTAATCATAATCAGGCTTTACTTTTCTGAAGATGATATCCTTTACAGAGATTTTATCGGAAAGAAAGCCGATATCACCCTGATCATTCAGTGGTATTTCAACCTCTTCAAAATGGCTTTCTCCGTTTTTATCGCTATAAATTTTGGTTATTTGAATCATGTTGGTTGGTTAAGTTTCCAAAGACTTTCTGTCCCATTCTGCTAATGTTGCACCCAAATTATAAGTACTGTTCAGAAATTCTGAAAGCATCTGTTCCGGATTTTCTGATTGTTGCACGAGGCTATATGGGAGTATAAACTCCCCAAAGGTTTTATGATAATAAGCCCCGTTGGGTTTGATTTCTGCATTTTTATATCCCTCCGGTTCCGGATATAAATAGGCATAAAACGAAGCTTCCGGTAATGATTCATTACCGGGCCAAAAGCCGAAACTAGCCACTTCATGCGAATAGGCTTCCTGTGCTACCCAGTCGGGGAGATTTGGTACACCTCCCGGATGCTTTGGAGCCGATCGTTCCGAAAATCTGGATACCGCAAGATCAAAGCTGCCCCAGAAGAAATGTACCGGACTGCATTTTCCGGTAAAATCACAACGCATGTCGGTGAAAACACCTTGCGTTTTTAATAAAGCCTGATGCAAGGTATGCGCTTGTTCTTTATCATAGGTAGAGTGCTCCTTATCCTTTTCAAAGGAAATAGGATTCTCAATTTCCACAGGCCTTGAATTGATTTTTACATCAATGTTCAATTCACTGAGGGCCGCAAATATCTTTTGGTAAAAATCAGCAACAGAAATTCCTTCCAAATCAAATACCTGCTGTTTTCCCTCACTTGTAATAATGTTTAATTGATGGTCTGTAAAATCAAAATCAATTTGAAAACTTTTATTTTTAAAAGACATGTTTTGGGTTGATAGACCTGTAGGTGTCAGGTGGAGAGCTATATGCCATGAATGATTAATCCATGGCACAACCGCTAATTTGATTTTGCCTACAATTTGCGTCCACATGTGCAAAGTAGCATAGGTGTCTTTTCCTTTTTCGTAGGATAGGGCGGGCCATTGATTCGTCATTTTGTTATCTTTTAAATCATATAAATATAAGTCGGTTTGCTTCGTCTATTTCCTGCTGTGTAATGGTATGCGGACGGCCATCGAACACCTGAACGTGTACATCTGCATTCATTTCTTTAAGGATTTGTTCACTTTCTCGTACACGATCTACCGGTACATGCGGATCAGGATTTCCGGTGCCGATATATATGGGGGTACCGTTAAAATCGCCGGAATAATTTTCCATATTTATTTTGTCGCCAATCAATCCACCCGTGAATGCCGCCACACCTCCATATTTCTGAGCATGACGCGTGATAAACTCCAATGTGAGGCAAGCTCCTTGCGAGAAACCCATAAAGTAAATATTTTCGGCAGAGATCCCTTGAGCGATTGCTTTATCGACCACATCTTTTAATAAATCAAGAGCAGAAGAAAGCCAGGGCTCATTTTGCTCCGGTTTAGCCATAAACGAAAAGGGATACCAGGTGTGATTAGTCGCTTCAGGGGCAAGCAAGGCGTAATCAGATACATTAAAATGTGTGGCAAGTCCGAGTATATCGCGGGCATCTGCTCCACGACCATGGACCATGATTAAAACCTTATCGGCTTCTTTTAAAGACTTACCGGCTGATTGTATATTTTTTTGATGCATATTTCTTGATTTTACGTGTTAATTTGAGGAAGTACTTTTTCAATTTGTGCCCGCATCGGCTCATGTTGTGCAGGTAATTGTAAGGAACTTCCCAGATTTTCCACAGTCTCATCCGTTGCGAATCCGGGGTTGTCTGTCGCAATTTCAAACAGTACTCCTCCGGGCTCGCGGAAATAAAGTGAGAAGAAATAATCCCTGTTTATTTTTCCGGTGATTTGAAGACCTCGGGCCAATACTTTTTCTCTAAATGCCATCAAAGTCTCCTCATCTTTTACCCGAAATGCTACATGGTGATTGGTGCCCGCTGCATTTAAACCTCTTTGGGCTTGCGGCATCTCCAGGAGATCCACTAAGGCCGCATTTTCAACCGCATCGGTTTGATAACGGTAAAGATTTCCTTCCTGTTCCACTTGTTTGTAGCCAAACACTTCAGTCAGAATTGCCGCAGTGGCTTTAATGTTATTCAATGTTAATGTAACTGTGTGAAATCCCTGTATCGCTACATCCGATTTTATCTCTGCCGTTTCAAAACCTATTCGCGCATCCTTTTGTTTTGGTTCAATTAAATTCAACCATAAACCATCCGGATCTTTAAACGTAAGATGTTTTTCTGCAAAACGTTCGCGGATTTCATCGTGCACAATATCCAACTTTTCAAAGCGGGCTTTCCAGAATTCCAGGCTTCCTTTGGGTACAGAATACCCGATTTCTGTAGCCATACCTGCACCGTTTGCTCCTTGTCTAACATTAGCCCAGGGAAAAAATGTGAGAATGGTTCCTGGATTTCCTACCGTATCTCCAAAGTAAAAATGATAGGTTTGAGGGTCATCGAAATTGACTGTTTTTTTTACGAGGCGCATACCAAGTGTCTTAGTATAAAAATCATAATTGCGTTGGGCATCGCCGGCAATTGCTGTAATGTGGTGTATTCCTAAAAGTTGGTGCATCTTTTTTTTTGTTTAATTTCTTAATTTAGAGAATGATCAGGAAAAATAAGATTTGAATAATATCTATCCAAAAAAATACCATTATTCAAATTTCTCTGATATTATTTAGGTGCAAAATTATAAAAACGGTTATTTAAGGTATGACAGTTTTTGGAAATTGAATGATAAGTTTAGGAAAGAATAGAGAATTAATTAATTATTGAATAGTTGGATAATAATTGAATGGTTAGATTTAGTGTATCATTGAAAACCGATTGCCAGGCTGCACTTTGCTCTAAATGAAGGAATTATCAATAACGGATTTGGAACCGAAATCTATTAAATAAATTAATTAATGTAAATATAAAAGGGTCTGCCATTCGTTTTATTTGAATAGCAAACCCAGTTTATTTTGAAATTGCAGACCGCTTTTTTTTGAATCAATTTGATCTTCGACATAAAATAATAATCTACAACATTATCTGATTATTAATTCTGTTATTTTCCCGTAAGGGAATAAAATACTTAAAATGTCCTACTTAACGGTCATGCATATTAGATGAAAAAGTTTTCTAGTTTTTAGTATAATTATCTATAAACCATACCCCCATCTACAATAATAGCTTGTCCTGTAATATAATTGGAATCATCTGAAGCCAAAAACAAACACAATCCGGCTACGTCCTCAGGATTTTGAAATCTTCCCAGGGAAATATCTGCTCCAAACTGTTCTAACGCTTCGCCCTTTTTTGTTCCTAGATATTTACCCATTTCTTCATCAATTCGATCCCACATTTTGGTAGGAGAAACACCCGGACAGTATGCATTTACTGTAATGTTGTCTTTTGCAAGTTCTTTAGAAGCGGTTACCGTTAGAGAGCGCACCGCATATTTGCTCACACAATAAGTACCTAGAAATTCAAAGGATTCATGCCCCGCAATACTACAAGCATTGATGATTTTATAAACGTCACTTTTATCTTGTTTTTTCATCTGCTCTGAAGCTGCTTGAATTCCCCACAAAACACCTTTTACGTTAATGTCCATGACTCTGTCAAAATGCTCCTCAGTAATGTCCTTAATTGCCTGTACATCTTCGATACCTGCATTGTTGATGAAAACATCCAGTTTTCCGAATGATTTTACTGCAAAATCCACCAAACCAAATACTTCATCTCTTTTGCTAACATCTGCCTGATATGAAGCTACCTGAAATCCTTCTTTTTTAAATTCGCTTTCAGTATCTTTTAGGGTTTCATTATTAATATCATTTAATACGACAGAAAATCCGTTTTGAGCTAATTTAAGGGCAATTCCTTTGCCCAATCCATCACCAGAACCGGTGATAATTGCAACTTTTTGTTTCATAATTAGTATATTTTTTAAAGGGTTAAAAATGTTTTTAAAAATTAGATGATTCCAATCATTTACTATTCCGAAATGCAAAACCGTATTCCGTGAACAGGTTTCCATTTGCCGCCTGTGTGAATCAATTATAGATGATACAGAATGACGGCTGAACCTATTACTGATCAATTCAAAAATGTATCCACTTTCTGCCTATCGTATGCTAAAAAGGCAATTCATTTCGTTGGAACAATATGTTAGAGAAATTTCAAGAAACCAATTTTCCGAATCACGGTTTATCTTGAAACTGATGCTATGTAATTTGTAATAACTACCTTATGTAGGTGAAAAGCTATTGTACAATTAAAATCAAATTCTTGCAGGATTGCAGTATTGAAGGCTTTGAGGAAAGAATTTCCTCTATTAGATAAAACAGCATTCACAATCCTGATATGATGATTGAATTACAAAAGTATTAAAAAGACTTCGTTTATACGGTTATTGAATGGTTAAATTGCTGATTATTAATAATTTAGTTATTGATTTATTATTCTTCCAGGAGATTCATTATTTTATTATTGAATTGCTAAATGAATCAGGTTCGGAATTGTACACCACAACATTTCCAAAGATATTTGCTGCTTTAAGTGCCATAATCAGGACTTATATTGAAACAACGTAATTCATCGGTGCAAAACATTTCAATTATTAACGATCGTACTTCTTATCCTTAATGGTTAAAATGAGAGGTTGTAAAATGGTTAAAAATTCAGGCTATTGAGTGGTTTTGTTTTGATTTGAAATTTTATTTATTACATTCAAAAGAGAAAATTTTCCAGATTTAAATGGATAAAAAAAGTAGAAACTATGATCGAAACAAATGATATTGCCAGAAGTAGACCTATTTTTCCCTGGTTGATAATGATATTAATGTCTTCCGTAACTTTTGTCGGGATTCTTTCTGAATTGATGCCTTCGGGTATTCTTCCGCAAATGATGTCTGATTTAAATATTAACGAAGTGCAGGGTGGAAACCTGGTAGGATATTACGCCATTGCTTCCGCCATTTTTGCCATTCCGCTTATTTCAATCACCATGCAATTCAACCGCAAAAGGTTGTTATTGATTTTGCTTGGGGGATTCGCTGTTTCTAACATTGTTGTAGGATTTGTACATAATTATACAGTTATTGTAACCTTGAGAATTATTGGTGGAATTTGTGCCGGGGTTATGTGGCCAATGATTGCGGCATATGGAATGCGTTTAGTAAATGAGGAACATCATGGAAAGGCGATCGCCGTAATCATGGCGGGAAATACCTTGGGCATTAGTGTAGGGATGCCTCTCATGAGCATTATCGGAAACGATTATGGCTGGCGAACAGCTTTTATAGCTCTTGGCGCCGTAATACTTGTCATTACATTGATCGGAGTTTTTGCTTTGCCATCCACTCCGGGAGAAAAGCTTACAAAAACTTCCTCACCATTTGCGCTCTTAAAAATCCCGGCAGTTTTAATTGTGCTTTTGCTCACCTTGCTTGGCGTGATGGCTCATTATGGAGTGTATGTGTTCATCACAAGTCTGGTAGATGAAATTAAACTTGCCGGAGGCATAGAAGGTGCCTTATTGCTCTTTGGAGTCGGATCATTAATTTCGGTATTACTGGCCATCAAATACACCGATAAACACCTGAGACTGCTTACTATAGCAATGTTTGGATTACTGATCATTTCTATGATACTTTTTCTGCTCTTCGGCAGTGTGATTGGAATTGCTCATGGTGCTTTCTTTTTGTGGGGACTTTCATTCGGCCCATTGGTTACTTTATTGCAGGCAGCAATCAGTAAGCAAGTGGAAAGTGCAAAGGATGTGGCCACATCTGTTCAGTCATCTGCATTTAATCTATCCATTATGATCGCAGCATCTGTTGCAGGATTATTACTCGGTGTTTATTCTCCCATGAGCCTGACTTACTTTGCTATTTCTTTGGCGGTACCGGGTATGATTATTTCCTTTTTCGCTAAGAAGACGTTAGGAGAGGGGTAGGGGGTTAAATGGTTGTATTGTTGGATGGTTGGATGGTTTATTATTAAACTATTGAATTATTGATGGGCTATGGTTGTAATGCTGCATTGCTAAATGGTTCCCATTGTTATGGAATTAGACACCTCACCTTTTTAAAAACTGTTTGCGGCCATGAGTGCCATAGGCACGACCCGTTTTATAACACCGGAATTTATTCCGGTGCATAGAGTTTCCTTCTTCAGGGCACATAAAACGGCACAAAAAAAGACCGCTATCATAGTTGATAACGGTCTTTTTTAATGACATTACTAATCCTTAAAAATGCCCGAATACATTTACAGGTTCAGCGGAATTTCATATTCCGGTTCTCTGCGACGGAATAAGAAGTTGCCATTGCGGACGGATGCCAAAACGTCAACTCTTTTACGAATCGCTTCATAAACGGATGATTCATTCAAAACAATAAAGTTTGCCGCTTTCCCTACTTCTAAACCATAGTTGTCTTCAATATTTAAACAACGGGCGCCATTATAGGTAATTAAATCAAAGTTTGTTTCTATTTCCGTTGGAGACATTATTTGAGCTAAGTGAATTCCATTGTCCAAAATATTCATCATATTTCCATTCCCCATTGGATACCATGGATCATTTATTGAATCTTGTGCAAATGCAACATTAATTCCTGATTCTATAAATTCTTTCACCCGGGTTAATCCTCGGCGTTTCGGATACGTATCCTGTCGCCCCTGGAGGTAGGCATTTTCAGTCGGACAAGAAATAAAATTCATCTTGCTCTTTTGGAATAGATCCATCATTCTAAAAGCATATGAATTATCTGCCGAACCAAAGGAACAGGTATGACTTGCCGTGGTTCTTGTACCATAATCTTCCATCAGAACAAGTGCATTGAGTAATTCCACAAAACGTGAGTGAGTATCATCTGTTTCATCGCAGTGGACATCAATCATTTTATTGTATTTTAAACCAAGATTTACGATGTCATGAACGGATTTTTCTCCAAATTCCCTTGCCGGTTCATAATGCGGAATACCTCCTACAACATCGGCGCCCATTTTAAGCGCTTCTTCCACTAAGTCACGTCCACCCTTGTACGTATACATTCCCTGTTGAGGAAAGGCTACAATTTGAATATCAACGATATCTTTGAGTTCCTCTTTCATTTCCAGCATTGCCTTTAGGGCTGTAAAATTTGGATCAGTCACATCAATATGTGTCCGGATATGTTGTACTCCTTGAGAAACTTCATCTTTAATTCCCCTGAGGGCCAGTCTTTTTACACTTTCTATTGTTAAGGTCTCTTTGAATTTTGGCCATAACTCAATGGCTTCAAATAAGGTACCTGAGCCGGCACCTTCTTGTCCGAGTTCAGATAAGGTATACACATAATCTAAGTGCAAATGAGGATCTACATAAGGTGGTAAAACAAGCTTGCCACCGAGATCTATTTCTTCATCACATTTTGGTAAATCCGTTCCCATTTGGGTGATTTTTCCGTTTTCCACGATCATTTCGGTTGCTGCCTCATTGCGATAAATTTTCGCATTAAAATATTTTTTCTTCATATAAATTACGTTTTATGTATCCTATAGTAGCAAAAATTTATCTAAAAACATGAGGTTCCTGATTCTAAATTGCGTCCAGGAAGAAATTTTAAGATGCCATTAATAATTCACCGCTTTAATTGATGCGTATCAGCAATACTTAAAGCGTGAAAATAATAATTATAAAATCTTTACACGTTTTTGTCCGAAAGGCAGTCAGGTAAGCAATTAGGAAAGATTTTAGCAGGGAAGAAAAAGGATTTTAGACACGAAGCCGTGAAGGAGAAATCTTAATTTTTCCTGATTTAAGGCGGTTGATTTGTATAGATACTCTATAAGCATCAAACTTCATTTAAAAATTATTTTTACAAAAAGAAAATAGATGCAAAATAGAAAAAGTAAAAATGGTAGTAGTATATTTAATGTTTGATCAAAAACAAAACTATCGACCTCGTACCATAATTGCGATATTAAAGGCTCCCATTTAATGATAAAATCTACACTCGAACTTTCAGAATATTTGAAAATTGATAAGAGTAAAAGATCGACTTCAGTTGTTCACTCTTACGTAATGTCTATACTTAAACTTGGCTCAAAAGAAGATGCGAAATTGCTCTTAGGTAGTTTTTTAAAAAACCCTACTGACTTTGACCATACTTGCTTATTAAGTCTTTTTAAAAAATTTGGAGACCTGGATTTTGCGGAGAGAATTTTTAATTCGGTAATAGTTGAAAATAGACTTATTGAAGATGCAGACCCCTCCATCCTAAATTTGCTGGGACAATTAAAATATGAACCAATAAAAGAGATTCTCTTTCAGTATGTTTTTTCAAAAAATAACCCTGACTACACGTTGCAAACTTATTCAGTTTTAGGTTTGCTCCATTTTGATTGTAGCGAATATGTAGATGAGATTAAATTGAATATTAATTCCTGTTTTAATAAAAATTTGTTTCCCGAATTCATTCCTGCACTAGTCTGCAAATTGCCTGACAATGACCAGGTATTAGAACAACTATACTTATTGGGCGATAATTATGCATCAACAGATTGTAATGCTGGAATCATTTTAGGATTCTCATTGTGTGGAGAACAGGGTAAAAAATATTTTAAGAAGGCTCTTTATAACCCAAATTGGGAAACTCATTCCGGTTCTACCGGGACGCTTAAATTTACTTATGAGGCAATGAAGAATTTAAATATTTCCTTTTCTGAGCTTTATACGGATATAAAGCAGATATCTGACCTTGCTGAATTGAAGTATGCCCTCTATGTATTATTTAGTTTATTCAGTAAAAGGGTCGGGGATTATGAAGATGAAAATATGGATCGTTTTAAATCCTTGTATCAAATTTTCTATAGCTGGGAAAATCCAAACAAATCAAATAATCTGATAGATCTGGCAGAAAAGGTAAATGAAGTGGAAGAAGCTTATAAATATGAAAATTTATTTGAAAGCAAAATGACCGAAGAGTTTATTATTGAAAATTGCAGTCATTAGTATGATCCATATTGATTGCAAACTCTCAACCTAGGAGAAGCAATGCATTGCATCAAGTAATCAGGTTTTGTTTTTACATACCAATATGAAATTTGGTCATGGAGGCGCTTCGGATAGATTTGATTATTTAAAAGATATTGCGCTGAATTATGCTTTTTTATTCACATTGGAAGGAATTAAAGAATAATAAATTTCCTGTTTAAATTGCTGATGCCCTGAATGTAAAAGAATTGTCATCAGCCATTTATAAAGCGCTTTTATAAAGGTTTTTTCAAACCTGATTGTATAGCAAATGATTGAATTGATCGCTGGAAATACGGGTAAGTATTATCTAAAACAGTAATTCCAGAGAAGGAGATATCCAACTATATTTGGCCACATTGCCTTATTTTTTTGACCCTCTATTCTAACAAATAAAAAAACCGGTTGTCTTTGCAGACAACCGGTTTTTTTATTTGTTAGAATCAATTATTGAGGGTAACCAACATTTTGTTTTATACCACTTACATCAATTTCATTCCGTGGAATAGGCAAGATATTCCGGAAATCGCCTGGTGCTAATGTGATTGGAGACCAATGATCAGCAGATGTTCTAATCAATGTTTCTTTACGTCTGGTAATATCGTAAAGTCTGAAACCTTCACCATATAACTCTTTTCTTCTCTCGTCTCTAATTTCATTTTTTAGAGCTACACCGGTGTTAGTTGATATAGTTGCGCCTGTAATGGCTCGTTTCTGCACTTCAAATAGGGCTTTTTGAGCCAGATCGTCACGGTTTAGCTCAGACTGTGCTTCTGCTTCTATCAAGAACATTTCAGCAGAACGCATCATTGGTACATTACAATCCCAGGAACTTCTAAAATTGAACTTGTTCATCAAATAGCCATCTCTGGAGAATTCCAAACCATCGCGCTGTAATGCATTTCAGGCTCCTGTTTGTACTTTAGTTTTATTCACAAAAAACTGATTTCTTCGAATATCATCCGTGGAAAAAAGATTGATAAAACTGAGTGGAGTCCGAAAAGTACTGTACCCAATATCATAGGGTTCCTGAAATGAAGCGATTTGCAGATAACCGGTATTGTCATCAGAGCGATAAGCTAATGTCCAGATCCACTCAGAGGTTTTATCCACAAATCCATTAAGGAGTGTGGATGCCGCTGCTAATGAATATCCATTTCTAGCCAGAACAGCATGATCGGAAGCATCTTTCCATTTTTCCTGATCCAGATAAACTCTTGCCAACAATCCATTGATGCTATTCAAAACAAGCCGGCCTCCATTATTTGTTCTTGTAGGAGAAATATTTGCTTTTGCAAAGAGTAAGTCCGATGTGATAAAATCATAATCATCTTTAACTGTACCTCTTGGCGGAATTTTATCTGCTGGAGCTAACACAACATCTACGACAGGTATACCTGGAGATGACGGATCAACTGCAAATGGCTGAGCAAATAACCGAACAAGCTGTAAATGAGCCCATGCACGCAAAGCTCTTGCTTCCGCTAAATAATCCTTTTTTATGTTTTCAGGTATAGGCGAAGCGGAAATTTGGGTGATTGCTACATTACAATTGGTAATTAACTTGTAAGCATCTCTCCAAAAACCTTCCCCATAACCAGCTGTTGGCGATTGAAGATACTGGTACTCTGTTACAAAACGAGAGTAGTTACCTGTACTAACTACCAGCATGTCGCCACCTTTTACATCAGATGTAAGTGAAATATGGGTGTTAAATGAAGAGGTGGTAATTAAGTCGTAAAGACCTGTCATTGCTGCATCAATCCGTTCTACGCTACTAAACGCGGATGTGGCATCAATTGAGGTATACGGTTTTGTTTCTAAGAAATCCTTTTTGCAAGAAAAGAAAAGCGAAGAGGAAATCAATATTAATATATATGTGCTTTTTTTCATAATTATTTATTTAACAGTTAGAACCCTATTTTTAAACCCATAGAAATTGTTTTGACAATAGGAATTTCATTGTCTGCTGTACCGGCGATACTTACTTCAGGATCCATTCCTTTATGTTTGGCCCAGGTAGCAAGATTCTCTCCTGATATATAAAAACGGGCATTTGCTAAATGGATCTTACTAACCAGGTCTCTTGAAAGAGTGTATCCAATTGTAATGCTCTTTAATCTTAAGTAGGAACCATCGAAGAGGAAACGGGTAGAAGTATTGTTTCCAAGATCTGTATTTTTACTAACAAAACGGGGAACATTCGTTACATCTCCGGGTTTTTTCCAGGCGTCAAATGCTTGAGTGGTCAATTGGGACCCCGGATTTTTACCATCATGCATCTGCTGTGCTAGATCGGCATCGTAAATTTTTCCTCCAATCGTATAAAAGGTCAGGATACTTAAATCAAACTCTTTATATGAAAAGTTATTATTGATCCCTCCATAATATTTAGGCAATGCTGATCCGTTTTCATAGCGGGTTGCAAGATTCCAATTGTTTGTTGTAATTCGTTTTCCTGTTGGAGTTCCACTAACAACTTCGTTCATATACCAGCTAGGCTTACCATTAGTAGGATCTACACCAGCCCATTCTCTCAAATACCATTGATATCTGTCTTTCCCAACTTTCCAACGCTGACTTCCGTTTAATAAAGAGTCAACATTCATCTTCTGGATGACATTGGTTGAAGTTGTAACGTTGGCAGAGAAAACCCAGTTAAATGATTTATTTTTAACAATAGTTGCTTCTACCATTGCTTCAATACCGGTATTTTTCATAGTAGCCAGATTTGTTGTGATCGTTTGAAATCCGGTAAGGTAAGATAATGGTTGAGCAAAAAGAATGTCTTTTGACCATCTGGAGAAATAAGTAACTTCTGCTCTAAAGCGATTTAGGAAACTAGCCTCAAGACCAATGTCCAATACATCGTTTTCTTCCCAATGAAGTTTTTTATTTTCTAACTGGGAATAAGTAATGCCAGGTAATCCGCTGTAATTATTTCCTGTACTGTACAATCCAAGGCGAGCATATCTGCCAATATTGTCATTTCCGGAAATCCCATAACTTCCTTTCAATTTCAACTCGTCAATCCAGTCGGCATTGTTTAGGAAACTCTCCTTCCCAATTCTCCAGCCTCCGCCTACAGTCCAGAAGGTTCCAAATCTGGAATCTTCACCGAAGATAGAAGAACCATCTCTGCGTAAACTTCCGGTCAGGTAATAACGACTATCAAAATCATAATTGAATCTTGAAAATAAAGAATAAATTCTTTTTTCAGAAATAGAAGAGAAGGTTGTTACAGGTGTCGCTGCTGAAGCCAGTTCCACTATGCCATCAAAAGGGAAAGTAGTTCCATTTGCGTAGATGTTTTCATACCGGAATTTCACAGCTTCCTGTCCGGCTAATAAATTCACATTATGGCGTCCAAATTTATTTCCGTATGAAAGGGTGTTCGTCAGGGTAAGGGTTAGATCTCTTGGACGATATTTATAAGTTCTTCCTTTTACTCCTGCTCCGTCACCATTCACGGGATTGTAATATTGAGTTTCTAAAATATCAATTAAATCAGCCGTTCCCATTGTTCTAAACTTCAAATCTTTCGTAAAGGAAAGTTCCAAAAAGGGACTTACAATTCCTCTTAGCGTTTTTGCATTATAAATGTTTTTCTTAGACAGACCTACGGGGTTATAATCCTTTACTACAATCGTATTGTAATTGTAAAAGTATCCTCCAGCAGGATCAGGAATGGGCGAGCCCTGTGCATCCAGTCGATACAATGGGTACACATTCGATACTATTTCAGAAAAGCGGATTGGGTTTGCAGCACCTCCGGATCCGGCGGGTGTGTTCTGCTCTGTATATGATAATGTGGTATTTACACCTACTTTTAAAAAGTTGGTTGCATTATTTTCCAGATTGAATTTCGTGGAATAACGTTTAAAATCTGAAGCTAAAACAATTCCTTTTTGATCAAAAAGCCCACCGGATAAATAGAATTTTGTTTTATCAGAGCCACCGGAAACACTGATACTATAATCTTCTGTTTTGCCTTGGTTAAGAACAGCGCTTCTCCAATCCGTATCATAGAGTTGCGATACGCCGGAATTTAATTCGCCGTTTGATCCAAATGGCTGAGCTGTACTAAATGGATTGGCCAAAAGATTAGAAATGGTTAGGGTATTGGCTTTGTCAGCTGCAACGGTCGCATTGTCGCCGGCAGCAATTCTACCATCGTAAAAATAGTCCCACCAATATTTAAAATACTGTCTTCCATTCATTAATTGATGACGATCTACTGCAATCGAAGAATAACCATGGTTGGCAGAAAAGTTAATAGAGGATTTCCCTGCCTGTCCCCTTTTTGTAGTTATGACGATTACTCCGTTTCCGGCTCTAGATCCATATAAACCGGCAGCTGTTGCATCCTTCAAAACTGTAATTGATTCAATGTCACGGGGATCTAATGTAGAAAGTACATCAGCAGTTTGAGCTGCCTGGGTAAAATCTCCGGTTGTAACTGCCACACCATCCAAGACATATAACGGCGTATTAGAGGCAGAAAAAGATCCTACACCACGTATTCTAACAGTACTTGCAGCACCAGGTTGGCCTGAGGCGCTTTGTACTGTGATACCTGTGGCCTGTCCTTGTAATGCCTTTTCAAAAGAGGAAACGGGCCTGTTTTCTAATACATCTGCCTTAATGGTGGAGGCACTTCCTGTAAAGGCAGATTTTTTCTGGGCTCCGTATGCCACCATCACAATTTCGTCCAAAGAATTATCCTTATGCATTAATGTAACATTAAGGATCGATTGATTCTGAATTTGAACTTCCTCCGCAAGATGTCCGATGGAGGAGAACACCAAAGTTTTGGCACTAGATGGAATAGAAAGTTTATACGAACCTTCACTGTTCGTTGTGGTTCCTATTTTTTGTCCCTTAACCAAAATGGACACATCAGGTAAAGGACTTCCGGATTCATTCATAACTTTTCCGGAAATGATTCTGTTTTGGCCGTTTACGATTACTCCTCCGAAAAGCAGCATGGTAAAAAGCAGTAAGAGTTTTCTCATTTGTTAATTTTTTGTTTTGAACCCCGAATATCACAACTTTAAGTAACAAGTCCAAAAATATATTCTTTAAAAGGATAATTAAAATAAGTGAAGAGGTGGAAACGGTTGAAACAATAACTATCTGAATATACTCCCTTTTAACTCATTAAGTAATTTACAAAAGATAGGCTTGTATCCCTTTATAGAGGAAGCTTTCAGGTTCTGCCCATTGATTCATATGATGGATAATTGGTCGATAGGCAAGCGATATTTTAAAAATGAATACGTAGGAATAATCAATTGTAAAAAAAGATTAAGAGAAATAAGCAAAAATAATAGGCTGCCATTCATCATTTTTAACTGTTAAAATTTCAGTATTCCGATTCTGAAATTTTATCTAATCGTCGCATTTTTAAAACGGTTTGATCTGAATATTGCTGATCAATACTTTGAAATATGAAGTAGCTTAAAGTTTGAATAAATAAAGGTTGCATTTCTGCCGGCGTTAGCGTCCCGGCCAACATAACCGGGGATTTGTGACGTCCATGTCGATATCTCCTACATGAAGGAGGTTAATCTCAAATGCACGAGACGGCAACAAGCTAGAATTTAATCGAAGAAGAATGGTTTTAGCTATGAAGGCACAAGGAAGAAAAAAAATCGTTCTTTCCCTTCTATGCTAGTATTGATGTCCTTTCCAACAAAACCACTAATCTTTCAAGTTACATTGGGAAATAATAATGATAACAGCCGGAAATTTTTCCGGCGGTTAGAACATGCAGAGTTTGCAGACGGAGAATGCAACAAGGGCATTAAGTGGTTATATATTTACAAGGTCAATGAAGGTAAAAATCATTGTTCAGAAATTATCTGTTTGAACAGTGATTGATTTGATTTTTATAATTGTTTTGATTCCTTTCATAGTTAATCATCTTTATCCCAAAAAGTCATAGTTCAGATAGTATTCGTCTGAACTGTGATTGATTTGATTTTTCTGATCGTTTTAATTCCTTTAATAGTCAATCATCTTAATCCCAAAAATAATAGTTCAGAAATTATTTGTCTGAACCGTGACTGATTTAATTTTTATGATTGTTTTGATTTCTTTCATGGTTAATCATTTAATCAAAAAAAAATTGGCAACCTCAAAGAGCCACCAATTTCTATTTTTTGCTTATAAAATTATTGCTTGATCAACTGTCCCCTGATTTCACCTCCGGGATAAGCGGCAGAATGTAAATTAACATACATCGAATCTGCAAAAAGTGCGGTAATCTGCTGATCGGTTAATACAGGACTTGTTAAAGAGATGGGCGAAACAAGGCTGGTAAACGGGAAAATAACCGGACCATTTTGACCTGCTATAGCTTTATGGATGTGACCAGCGACAGGAGTCATACCAGTGTAAATAACAACTACACTAAACATTTTTGTATCCTTATTGAAAGTAAGAACTGAGGTTCCTGTTGCTTGGGAAGGATTCCCCGGAACTTCATTGGAACCCGACAGCATTGCTTTAAATACGGTCGTTTTATTTGGTTTATTATCCTTTTTACAGGAAATAAATACAAATGAAAACAGAATAAGTGCGAATGAGAGTTTGACTAATTTGTACATAATTTTTGTGTGTAAGAGTGATAAAATGAGTGCACACGTACTGTGCAGCACCGTGGAGTAATTTAATGCACTAATAAAATGCCAAAAAAAATGGCAAGTATTATAAACTTTGTTTAACTTCTCTATATGGCTTGTTGTAGAAAAGATAACCCTTACCGTTGCTCAAGGTGTGTATATTAGGTTGAGTGGGGAAATTATACTCCTTTCCGTTATTCGTATTCTGATTTCCGGATCAAAGAGAATTATGAAGATGCCAGGAACTTTTTATAGGCGAAATGAATATGCCTTGCATTTAGGATCTTATAATAGAATCTGCGGCCCTCAGTTTTTATGGCAATAACCTAAGGCAGTAGAATAATGAAATGCTTCTATCTACTGCAAAATTTTCTGCTAAAAAACAGTGCAATATTCCTTCTTACGGGCGTTTTATTAAGTTAAAAATTTGTTTCCAGCCTCGTTGTTATCATGAATTTAAGTATTATCATTGTAATCAATAACGCAAAACTTTCGGGAATAATCACAATCAAAAATCAAATATAAAAAAGGGACTATTTACCCTGGGATTATTTTTGGTAATAGGTCATGTAATGGCTCAGGATACTAAAAAGAGCGATGAGGTTTGTTACAACCCAAACCTGGTGGCAGATACCAGCAAAAATAGTATTAAGTCGATGGCTGTTGCGGTGATTGGAGGCGACAGTATTAAAATAACCTACCATTCTCCCGGAGTAAGAAACAGGATCATTTGGGGTGGTTTAGTTCCATTCGATGAGGTATGGGTAACCGGGGCCCATGATGCGACAACCATTGAGATTAATAAGGCATTGATAATTGAGGGAAAGGAAATTCCGGCAGGTAAGTATGCCTTCTTTACGATACCCGGTAAAAAATCCTGGACTGTGATCCTTAATAAAAATTGGAATCAACATCTGGCAATGGAATATGAAGAGAAAGAGGATGTGATACGATTTCAGGTGAAGCCGGTTAAAAATAAGCACATCGAAAGATTGCAATATTTTATAGAAGAGAAAAAAATGGCTATAGCATAGCCGTAGCATGGGAAAAATTAAAAATTCCTTTCCCGCTTACAATTAAAAATTGAATATGAAATATACAATCCTTCTTTGGTTAATCATATTTATTTCCTGCAACAGCAATCGGACAGAGCAACAATTACCGGATGTGAGAGTGGACAGTTTATTAACGACTGTTCCTTTATTA
>JBDSBN010000347.1:0-3820 GCA_039921585.1 Ginsengibacter sp.
TCTTTTGGTGTTTATTATTTGCCCTCATAATTTTGTTTGTTTACACCACAAAACTGAGGGCTTTTTTTTTTGCTCAAGTGGAAACTTCCAGTTGCTAAAAATTGGAATTACAAAGTTGCTGATTACAATTCTACTCTAAAATAGATAATCCGACCTTAAATGTATTACAATGTGCATCTACCAGCTGATGCAGCAAACTCGAATACCCTCCACCCATAGATGTTTGTACGGGTATTTTATATTGTTTACATAAAGAATACACCATTTCATCCCGTTTTCTACAACCATCTATGGAGAGTTTTAATTTCCCCATTTTATCCGTTGCAAGTACATCTACTCCGGATAGATAAAAAACAAAATGGGGATCTACATTTTCAAAAAGATCTGGTAAAGTGCGCTCTAAAATGTTTAAATATTCCTTGTCCTTCATTCCGTCTTCTACCCCTATATCCAGATTTGATTTTTCTTTCTTGAACGGGAAATTATTTTTCCCATGCATGCTAAATGTAAAGACTCTGTCATCATCGTAAAAGATTTCTGCAGTTCCGTTTCCCTGATGGACATCCAGATCTATAATAAGAATTTTTTTTATTTCTTTATACTCCAATAGATATTTTGCGGCTATGGCCTGATCATTCAGAAGACAAAATCCTTCACCCCAATTGCTTCCTGCATGGTGTGTGCCCCCTGCGATGTTAAATCCAAATCCGGTTCTTAATGCGTTTAAAGAACTGTTTAGAGTTCCTGCGGCTATAAGTCGTTCGCGCTTTATCAATTCAGCTGATAGGGGAAAGCCCGTACGAAGTATTTCCAATCTGGTCAGGGATAGACTTTTTAATTTTTGCCAATAATCGGCACTGTGTGCTAAGAGAATAGCTACTTCTTCTATTTGATTTGGTTCAAAAAAGGCAGTTTCTTCTACAACCCCTTGCCGAAGTAATTGTTCATGTAATAATTCATATTTAATCATGGGAAAACGGTGATCCTTCGGAAGCGGATGGACATAACTTGGATGGTAAGCGATCATACCAAATAAAGGTAAGGGGATTTGCTGAAGTGAAAAATATTTAAGCCGTATTATTACATAAGGAATGAGGACAATTATTTAAATCAAAGAGGAGATAAACAATTGTAAACTTGCTGTTTTCAAACGTAATTTAGACGAACAATTAATAGAAGAAACCAGCCAACTTTCTTAAAGGAAAAAATCAATATTATGACGATCATTTACCTCCATGGTTTTAACAGCGATGGCAACTCGACCACCATCACAGAAATCCGAAAAGAAATTCCAGCCTTGCTGAGCATCTCTTATGATTATATTCATGCAGATATTGCCCATGAAGAGATTCGTTTACTCATTGAGGAAACATTAAAGAAAGATAACGATCTCATTCTGGGAGGAACTTCACTTGGGGGTTTTTGGGCAAATTATTTTGCGCAAAAATATACGCTGAAATGTGTCCTTGTAAATCCGGCTCTACAACCTTCGGTTACTTTAAAAAGAGCTGTGCCTGAAAGTCCATTACGAAACTATAATACAGGTGAATTGAGAGAATTTACTTTGAAAGATGCGGATGCATATAAGAAATATGAAGTACCTGTTACTTCCGACATTGATCGGGTAGTTGTTTTGGGAAGAAATGATGAAATAATCGACTATCGGGAATCAGAAAAAATATATCAGAACAAGGCAGAAATAATCCTGACTGATGAAGGTCACAGAATCGAAAACTATGGAAGGATTGTGAAGATCTTGAAAGGATTGTCACTTAAAAAGGAAGGATCTGACAAAAAATAAATTATTACATTGTTCTTTATTTCTTAAACAATCTAACCATTTAACCATTTAACCATATAACTCTATAACCAATGAAAATATCTACCTACAACGTTAACGGCATTACCGCCCGGCTTCCTGTTTTGCTTCGCTGGTTGGAAGAAACCCAACCGGATATAGCCTGTCTGCAGGAGTTGAAAGCACCCCAAGAAAGATTTCCGGAGGAGGCAATTAAAGAGGCCGGTTATCAGGCAATCTGGCACGGACAAAAGAGCTGGAATGGTGTGGCGATTCTTTCCAAAAATGAACCGCCCATAGAAATCAGAAACGTTTTGCCTGGAGATGAGGAGGATGTACAAAGCCGATATATAGAAGCCAAAGTGGGCGATTTAATTATTGGTTGTCTTTATTTACCGAATGGAAATCCGGCCCCCGGACCTAAATTCGAATATAAACTCGCCTGGTTTGAACGATTGCAAAAACATTCGTCAGAATTGTTAGCGGCAAATGTGCCCACCATCCTTACCGGAGATTTTAACGTAATGCCCACGGAGTTGGATGTATATAAACCTGAACGATGGGTGAATGATGCTTTATTTCGCCCGGAAACGCGTGCTGCTTTTAAAACTCTCACCGAACAGGGATGGACAGACGCCATCAGGAAACTCTACCCAAATGAAGTAATTTATACCTATTTCGATTATTTCCGGAATGCATATGCCCGGTATGCAGGACTAAGAATTGACCATTTTTTATTAAGTGCTCATTTCGATGATCGTTTGGTCAGAGGTGGAGTAGATCTTGATACTCGAGGCTGGGAAAAAACCAGTGATCATGCTCCGGTATGGATTGAAATAAAAGAATAAAAATAACATTGTACTTCTTTGTATTTATTAGAGTGGTTTTATTCTATAACCTTTCTTCTTCACACGGAAAATGTTTTCGTTTAGAATTACATATTTAAATGGCAGGAAAACAAGGTAATAAGCCTTATAAAAACTGAGACATCTGTCGTAAGAAAATAGATTTCTTCGAAAATATTAATTTCGATTTTAGTTTAAATAAAATGTCCTCAAACTTGGTTTGATTTATGTTATTCACGGATTTATGGCCGCCTTTTTCTGGAAAAAGTCCACAAAGGCGGTGCTTTCATGTGAGGTAATTAAACCAAAGTTATTATGATCAATAAAATGTTTTCCGGAATTATTCCTGCCCAATATTCGGGAGATGAAATTGAAACAAAAACCTCCATTGAGTTTTCAGACGAGGCGAAGGCTATTCAATTTTTTGAAGTAGCTAAAGAAAGATTGTTAAATGTGAACAACTGGCATCATGTTGCAGGGCTCGTAAGCGGTAAATTTGAAGTGGTAAATGCAGCTGGAGAAAAACTGAATCGACACGTTGAAATTGGAGATTATTTTAAGATTGATATTCCCGGACCGGGGAGCTCGGAAGGAAATGGATATGATTGGGTACATGTAGAAGAAAAGCAGGAGATATCAGAAAATGGTTACAATAGTATTGGTTTTAGAGTAAGGCCTTCCAGTAATCCGCTTAGTGTAAAGAATGAAACTGCCCATTTTTATACGAATGCAGCTACAAGCACCTTCATAGTAACCCGTGAAAACTCCACCGTAAACGCAATCATAATAGATCGGAATTTAATACCGAACAATGGTTCAGAATCTATTTTGGATAGCGTGCGTAACGTAGTTATAGGTTTGGGAGCTATCAAAGCATTTAGTAAAGTGCAATGGCAAAACCTGGCCGAAGGATTGGTGAAAGAAGAGAAATGATGCCTTCTTAACTTACAGAACTCTGAGAAAAGCAAACAGCCATTACTAAACAAATCCAATTCTTTGTTTAATAATGGCTGTCGAATATTTATGGTAAATTTTTTATTTAAGAAAATGGGTAATGTACTGATAAATGGTTGGTGGTTTTCTCAGATTAAAACCTTTTATTAGCATCGTTAATCTGAAGAGGACGTAGGCTCTGCTGGAGAGCAACCTGCCAGCAATAAGATTAATGCGAGACAAT
>JBDSBN010000348.1:0-13601 GCA_039921585.1 Ginsengibacter sp.
GCGGCGGTGGATACGGCGGCGGCGGCAGAAGCGGCGGCGGCGGTGGTTACAACAAAGATTATTAATATTTCTTTATACCGAATTTCAAAATCCTTCTTATTTAACGATAAGAAGGATTTTTTGATTATAGGAATATGGGCAAGTACATTGCCGAGAATTTCATGAAGGATCGGTCTATATGATTCCACACTAATCTCAGATAAAATTGTGCGATTGCAATTCTAAAATTTATTTTGTTCTGGCAAATACTTTTTGCAGGCTAAGCTATATCAAATCAATTGGGGCTATTTCTCCCGTTCCGGATTTATAAACTCCCACTCTTTAATAGGAGATAGTCGATGTTCTTTCTGAACTATGGCTTCAAACTTTTTAACCAAATCAGGATGTTTTGTTGCTACATCGGTTGTTTCTCCCAAATCTGATCTCAAATTATATACCTGCCAGGGAGTCTTTGGATTTTTTTTAAGATTAACGCGAACTCCTTTCCAATCACCCATTCTTACGGCAACGGATCCACCAGTTTCTCCAAATTCAAAATAAAGAAATTGATGCTTTTCCTGTTTGGCGGGCTTCCCGATTAGGGTGGGTAAAAAGGAAAGGCCATCAGTGTTTTTCACAGGTGGTTGTTTTGTAAGCTCTGCGAATGTGGCCATTAAATCATATTGTGCGGAAATTAAATCACTTGTGCTGCCGGCTTTAATCTTTCCGGGCCACCGTACGATAAAGGGTATGCGTATTCCTCCTTCATACAAATCTCTTTTCTGTCCGCGCAAGGGGCCGTTAAGATTAAATGTGTCTTTAGGTATTCCTCCATCCCAAGCGCCTCCATTATCACTGGAAAACATAATAATCGTATTGTCATCCAACCCCAGACTTTTGATCTTGGCTATGATAGCACCCACCTGATCATCCAAATAGGTAACCATTGCAGCATGAGTGGATAATGGATATTTTGTAGAAGAGTATCCATTTTCCCCATAATAATAAGATTCATCAAAAGCACCGATATATTTTTTCACAAATTCATCCGGTGCTTGCAGAGATACGTGGGGCAATGGGGAAGGAAAGTATAAAAAGAAAGGCTGATCCTTATTTTTATCTATGAACTCTAATGCCTTATCAGTCATTTTTTCCGGGGCGTAAACATTCCCTTTGAAATAATTAAAATCAGCATCGGTGGCAGTTTCCTTATTCAAAGGCCTGTGAACGTAAATAACCGGATTATTCAGGGTATCCCATTTTTCATTTTCCCATAAATGTGTCGGGTAATAATTATGTGCCTGTTTTTGATCCAATAGACCATAGAAATAATCAAATCCCTGATTGTTTGGGTGACCTGAATTTCCGGTCATTCCCAATCCCCATTTCCCAACAGCTCCTATGGTATAACCTGCTTTTTTCATCAGGTGTGCAATTGTAAATGTACCCTCAGGTAGAGGTAATTGGCCTCTTTCCTCGCTATCTGCAAAACCACCCAATTCGAAATTTCCGCGAATGTATGCATTCCCCGCATGTTTGCCGGTAAGCAACATGGCGCGTGCGGGTGCACAAACAGGAGCGCCGGTATAATGATTTGTAAAAAGCATCCCTTCCCGCGCCATCTGGTCCAGGTGCGGCGTTTTGATTTTAGTTTGCCCATAGGCGCCTATTTCACCGTATCCAAGGTCATCCGCATATATATAAATGATGTTCGGCAGCTTCCTTTGAGCAGATACCATACTAGCGGAAAACACCAGTATCATCAAAAAAAGATTCTTCAGATTCATATTGTTATTTAATAGAAGATTTTAAAATTTCTAGGGCTTCATCATCCTCATATTTCTTTATCAGTTGCTCTAATTGGGCGGAAAGGTTTTTGGTTATAGTGGCCAATTTCTTTTGACCGTAGAGATTATGTATTTCACGCGGGTCGTTTTTTAGATCAAATAATTCCCAGGCATTTACTTTATCATAAAAACGAATCAGCTTATATCGGTTTGTACGGATTCCAAAATGAGGAGATACATTATGTTCGCCCTTCTCATAATAATGATAATACATTGCATCACGATTGAATTCCTTTTTGATTACAGGCAAGATCGATCTACCCTGCATATCTTCCGGAACAGGCACACTTGCTGCATCCAATATTGTGGGACCAATATCCAGATTCATAACAAAATCGTTAAAAGTACTTCCTGGTTTTATGACTCCTGGCCAGCGCATCATCATTGGCGTCCGAAAGGATTCTTCATACATAAATCGCTTATCGAACCAGCCATGTTCTCCCATATAAAATCCCTGATCGCTTATATAAATCACCAATGTATTTTCTGCAAGATTATTTCTATCTAAATAATCGAGGGTGCGACCAATATTCCGATCAAGACTGCGGGCTGTCGCCAAATAATCTTTCATATATCGCTGAAACCTCCACTCAGTCAGTTCATTTCCTGACAGTTTTTTTGAAAAAAAGTCCTTCCTGATGGGGTCATAATAAGCATCATATTTCGCTCTTTGATCGGCCGTCATTCTTTTGACACTTCCTTCCATATCTGCTGCTTCTTTTGTTTGAAACATTTTCAGATCGTAACCCATAACCATGGTCTTGGAGATCGTCATATCCTGGATCTCTGCTGCCTTACGCCCTGTATAATTATCATAAAAATTAGCAGGTAATGGAAATTCCCTGTCATCAAATTCTCCCATATCCTGCAAGTCGGGAATCCACGCTCTATGCGTATTCTTATGGCCAATCACTAAACAAAAGGGCTTGGTAGTATCCCGTTCATCCAGCCACTTTTCTGCTTCATCTTCAATTACATTTGCTACATACCCATTTTTGATATGAAGGCCCTCTTTTTCAGAAATAAAATTGCTGTTATAATATTGCCCCTGCCCTTGTAAAATATTGTAGTAACTAAATCCTTCAGGTGTGCTTTCCAAATGCCATTTACCAATCCAGGCGGTATTGTACCCGTTTCTTGTCAGCTGCTTAATAAAGCTATCCTGACTACCATCGAACCTGGAATTTTCATTATCCTTAAACCCGTTTTTATGACTGTATTTTCCGGTAAGAATGACTGCCCGGCTCGGTCCGCAAATGCTGTTTGTCACGTAGGCCTTATCAAAACGAGCTCCCTCATTGGCTATCCGGTCTATATTTGGAGTATTCATCAGTTTGCTGCCATATGCACTGATCGTTTGATAAGCATGATCATCCGAAATAATCATCACCACATTTGGTTTTTTTTGTGCTACAACTATCGTGGACACGCACACGATAAAAAGGGATAGAAATATTTTCATTGATGTGTATTTAATTTTCCTGGACATCCTAACATTATTCTTTTTAAAGTTTCTAAGCTTATTCTAATTATTCTAAAGGAGGAACATTTATTATTTTTCTGCATCTTTCACACAGCGAAAACCGGTATGTTCCAAACCTGTATCCGGGCTGCTTTTCATCCGTCGGGAAACCCGGTAACCGCTACAGTATGCATCATTGCATAAAAAACTTCCTCCTCGCAAACTTCTTTTTGGAGTATATGGATCTTGTGGATCAAAGCTCTTCTGAGGTCCCTGCGGATTTACAGCGACTCCTTTTCCAAAACTTTTATAATAATCCGCATCGTACCAATCACTGCACCATTCCCATACATTACCAGCCATATCATATAATCCAAACCCATTTGCCTTATAACTTTTCACGGGAGCCATTGTGACATACCCATCATGTTTTGTATTCAGGTAAGGAAACTTTCCTTCCCAGCTATTTGCTTTTGCCTTGCCCGTATTAATATGTTCATTTCCACAGGGATAAATATGATTCTCCAATCCTCCGCGGGCTGCATATTCCCATTCAGCTTCTGTGGGTAAACGCTTGCCGGCCCATTTGCAATAAGCCATCGCATCATCATAGCTGATATGTACTACCGGATAATGTTCTTTTCCCACAAGGTTGCTTGCCGGCCCCTGAGGATGTTTCCAATTTGCCCCCGGCACCCATTCCCACCATTGGCCGTAGTCGTTGAGGCTGACAGGTCCACTTGCCGGTTTAAAAACGAGGGAAGCAGCTACCAGCATATTATCATCAGGTTTAGGCGTACCCGGTGGTACTATTTTTTTTAATTCCTCCCAATCCGGTTTTTGTTCTGCCGTTGTAACAAAGCCTGTTTCGTCAACAAATCTTTTAAATTGCGCATTGGTCACTTCTGTGACATCCATATAAAATGAATGGACTCTCACGGTGTGTTTTGGGAATTCATCTGCATCGGCCTGTTTACTATCACCACCCATTTCAAAAACGCCACCTTGAATCAACACCATTCCTTCCACACCCTGATTATTTATGGGAATAGAATCCAGATTGTTCGAGTTTAAAAACCTTGCAGGCACCTGCATACAGGAAACCGGCGAATCAATTTCCGATTGAGTGATCTCTGTATTACCCGCATTGTGACAGGAAGTCAATAATGCCGTAATGATGAAAATAGAGGAAGTTATATTTTTTATCAATTTCTTTTATTAGTTCGAATGCTGATTGAATTATTACTCACAAATTTAATGTTTCTATTTTTCTCCCAGAACGTCCAATAATCCGCTATCCATTTGGTTTAAGGGAGTACAAAATTTGAACTCTTATTCATTGCGGGATAATTCCCGGATCAGCAAATCTGCAAGTTCTGTGACCTTTTCCGGATACTTTTCCGCAACATTATATTTCTCGCCCAAATCATTTTTCAAATTATATAATTGTGGCGTAGCCAGGTTCCCTGATTCTATATTGGTCAGTTGAAAAACAGCAGGCCCTTTATTGGGATGAATATATTTCCAATCGCCAATTATAATGGACATTGCTCCACCCTGCCTGATATAAACACTACGGCCAACATCTGATTTCCCATTGAATGCATCCCACATATTTTCGCTGTCAGCAGCCTCTCCAGGAAGAATTTTAGTTCTGGTAAGCGCGGCAATCGTTGCAAGCATATCTATTTGAGAAATTAGGGCAGGAGAAACTTTTGGGGAAATGGTGCCGGGCCAGCTTACAATAAATGGCACCCTCGTCCCTCCTTCAAAAGCACTGTATTTACCCCCACGAAGAGGACCCGCAGGCAAATGGCCGTTTTGTTGTGTCACTGCACCATCCACATATCCATCATCCAACACAGGTCCATTATCACTTGTAAAAATAATAAGCGTGTTTTTATCAATCCCCAGAGCTTTTATTTGCTTTACTATTTCACCGACCATCCAATCCAATTGCAGGATTGCATCTCCTCTATATCCTAACACACTTTTTCCTTTAAACGCTGTTGCAGGCATACGGGGCACATGAGGTTCAGTAGCGGAAAGGTATAGAAAGAATGGTTTCTTATTTGCTTCCCTGCCATTCTCTAAAATAAAATGTTGTGCCTTATCTAAAAAGGTGTAGGTGAGTTCTTCATCTGTCCATCTAGCCTTTTGCCCGCCACTCATAAACCCGATGCGTCCGATTCCATTTACGATGGTATTGTCGTGACCATGATTTGGAGAAGACTTCATTTTAAGTAATTCAGGATTCTCTTTCCCGGTAGGATCTGTACCTACTTTTTTGGTATAATTAACCTCGATAGGATCATTCTGATCCAGGGCAATGCCTAACTGGTTTTCTAAAAATATTGTTGGAACCCTGTCAGCAGTAGCAGGGAAAATATATGAATAGTCAAATCCCACATCATTCGGTCCGGAAGTGATTTTTTCATTCCAGTTTTTTTCCACTTCCTTTCCCAAACCCAAATGCCATTTCCCTACAATTCCTGTGCTGTACCCGGCTTTCTTAAACAGGCCGGGAAGCGTTATTTTATCCGTAGGAATAATCAATGCGGCATCTCCGGGCAATATTGCCACATCCTTTCTGCGCCAGGGATACACGCCGGTCATCAAGCCATAACGAGAAGGTGTACAGGTAGCAGAAGTACTGTGTGCATTTGTAAACCGAATCCCTTCTTTGGCTAATTGATCAATATTGGGTGTATTTATTTTTGTAGCACCATAGCTGCTTAAATCACCGTAGCCCAGATCATCTGCATAAATAAAAATTACATTAGGAAGAGAAGAAGCAGAAGTAGCTGTTGTGGTTTTGGGAAGTGTGCATTTAAAAGAAGACACGATTAAAAGAAAGGAACATATAACAGGTAATAAGATCTTACTTTTTATCATGAAATAAATATATTTATTGATGATTCTTAAAAGTAATTAAATTTTGAAAGAAAAAACTGTGCAACCGATTGAGGGGTTTTTCCGGAGATAAGACCTAAAATTCAAATCATCAAAGAAAGATTGGTTTGTGGATAGGAGGAAATTGTCGTGCATAAAAAGTTGATACAATTTGTTTCAATGTAAAAATCTCTATCCTCATTTAACTAAATCAATGGGGTAAGCCACCTGCTCCCCTGTCACCTTACTAATCGCCAATTGCGCTCCTCGTTCTTTTAATTTCGAAGTTAAAAGATGAGCCATTTGTTTTAATTTCTTCGGATTCGTTTTAGATAAATCGTTTCGTTCACTCAGGTCATTTTCAAGATCATATAATTCCAGCCTTCCATCCTTTTGGAAATAGATCAGTTTCCATTTCCCCTGGCGCATTGCAGATACATAACTTGTAATTCCTGAAGGTCCGGGATACCATTTGTTCGGATAGTTCCAGATCAATGCACGATCATTCTTCTTTTTCCCTTTCCCTTTTAAATAAGGTAACATACTTACCCCATCTCTTTGCTGAACGGTTTCGAAGGAATTGATTCCGGCCATTTCTAAGATGGTTGGAAAAAAGTCCTCTATAATTACATATCTTTTTTCAACACTTCCGGGCTTAACTATTCCCGGCCATTTTACGATCATGGGTTCCCGCACTCCGCCTTCATACAAGGAACCTTTGCCTGCTCTCAAGGGATAATTTTGAGTATCCATTTCTCCCATTCTTGGCTCACGGGTATATCCACCATTATCCGACATGAAAATAACGATAGTATTTTCTACCAGATCTTTCTCCTGAAGATAATCCATTAAGTCACCCAGACTTTTATCCATCCCCTCTACTAAAGTTGCATAAGCAGCTTCAGGCTCTGTTAATCCTTGATCTTTATACTTACTCATAAAACGATCATCCGCATCAAAAGGAAGATGAACAGCAAAATGAGACATGTATAAAAAGAACGGCTTCTGCATCATACGCGCAGTATCCAACGATAATATTGCTTCTCTTGTAATAGCTTCTGTTAGAAATGTATGGGTTCCCCAATATTTGTCCAGCCCGGGAACTGCTTTTGGATTCATATTGCCCGGACTATTTCCATAATTTTTCTCTCCTAAAAATGAAGAAGGATTTCCGGCGGCACTTCCACCAATGTTTTTTAGAAATCCCAGGTTTAAAGGATCTGCTCCGGGAGTACCAATAGCACCGAAATGCGCTTTCCCGCATTGGATCGTATAATAACCTGCATCCGATAATAAGGAGGGCAATGTTGTAGCATAAACGCTGTTTTCTAAACCAGGGTCAGGTGATAATCCATTCACATTCCATTTAGGCGGGATTAGTTTATCATCATCCAAGTGATCCGTTCCCTGATTCTTACCATAAGTCCAGTTAGACACCTTGTGCCTGGCTACATTCATTCCCGTCATCAGACTTATCCTTGAAGGAGTACATACCGATGCCGCATAGGCATTTGTAAATTTCATTCCTTCTTTTGCCAGGCGTTCCATATTTGGTGTATGGAACTTTTTATTTGCCGGTGTAATAGTGTCCCAAAAAGGAACTGAAGTATCCTGCCAGCCCATATCATCTACCAGGAAGAAAATAATATTCGGTTGTTGCTTTTGAGCATTTGCCTTGCTTATAGTTAAAAAGAGAAGAAATATAAAAAGTGGATTTTTAAGATAGTTCATGAACAGCAATTTAATCATTAATTTAAGAAATGATGATTTTCATAGAATGAGTTTGCCATAAAAATATTCCGTCATTTTGATAAAAAAAATCTAAGACAGGAGCGATTCTATTATGGATTTGTGAATCATTGGACAAATCAAATACATTTAAATCATAGTAAAAAATAACTCCAAATTCTGCCATTTGCCAGGCGAGTTACGCCTTATTGGAACAGGGATCTGCTTTCCATCATTTGGCTAAAACATCTCCCTGCAGTACTGAAAGAATTGTAAAGAAATCATCGATTGATAAATTTTTAATAAAAAAAAACCACGCACATGTCTAATGCCTTCTATAAAATCTTTCATTTTTTCACAACGATGAATATCAGAAAAAGACCTGATTAATTTTTAAAAAACCTGATCGTATTATTTTTTCCTGAATGAATTAATTGAAGAAAATATACACCTGCATTTAAAGAGTAAACGCTCAATGGATTTGTGAGAGAAAATTTTTTGATTTCTTTTAATACCGACCATTTGCAGCAATAATTTTTTAGCGTGTGTCATCCATTTGAAAATCTGAATGAATCATAAGTACATCTTTTACAGGATTTGGATAAATATTTATTTTGCCCGATCCTGCGTTTGGAATTTTTACTTTTAACGCCTGGTCACTAATGGCAAAACCCATCAATTTGTTGTCCGCAGAACTCGCTGTAACTTTAAACCAGATATTTTCATTTCCCTTTAATGGTAAATTAGCCCACAGGAAAGAAGTGTCTTTCATTCCTTCTATAACATTTACCCAAGTTGCTTTTTCGTCAATGCTATATGCCAAATCATATTTTAATGGCAGACCTTCATCAGGATTTGATATAGTCCAGGAAATTGGCAAGGATGGGTCATAATATGTTTCCTGAGGAGTTGTAAAAACCACTTTCGGACTCTCATATGTATGCAACAATTCGGCGAAGCCAAAACCGGTCACCTGACTACCATTCACTGTGCCCGTTATTTCTGTAGCGCCTTCATAAAACCTTATGGGAAATACCACTTCTGCATTTGTATCTTTTGCGGTTATAATTAAGTCTATATTATTTACTTTTGACTTTAAGCGCCATTTAGAAGAATAGCACATCTGTTTATCCGCCATCATTTGATACTCCAATCTTTCCAGAGAGAAATCGCCTGTGGTATATTGTGTCTGATCATCAACATAAACAGATAGTACCCGGTATTTCTTAGAGTCCGATATCTTATTTTCAAAGGTAAAAATGTTCCAGAAGTTCATATCCATTCCATTGGATAGCTGTACCTGAAACCATTCATATTTTTCTCCCGTATGGGGATTAAAATTTCCGTATTGCCGGTCTATCCAGGAGATTCCCGATACTTCTTCCTCCTCGCCATTTAATGTCAGCTTCCCTTCTACTTTGTTTCTGGTCAGAGAATAATAATAAGTGTAATTATTTAAACCTTGCTCCAGAAAACCATCCTCATCTAAAATGAGCGGACGCTTTAATGACGTAGATTTTAGATCAATACCCATCACCGGAGAATGAGCTTTAATTGCATAGGTATAAGGAATCAGTTTTTCGGCATCATCTCTTATATTGCTCCAGCTTTCCTTTTCACCGGAAAAAAGAGTTGCCTTGATATCCAGATATGTGGTGGCAAGTTCTGTATAATTCAGTGGTTTTGTATCTCTATAAAATTTGCCGGTGGCATCGTCCATAATATTGAGTATTCTGAATCCATCAAAAGTAAGAGCGGGGAAATAAAAATAAGTTAGCATAAAACTATAGGTCTTGCCGGACGATTTACCGGTAAGCTGTCCGGAGGTGTACCACCATTCAACAGGTTCAGAAGTATGGCGACCTTCATCCACCGGAAAAGACACCCGACTCTCTGCAGGCTTATAAGGGAATGTTTTCCAATCCTGGGCAAAGCAAGTTTGTAATAAACAACCATATATCAGGCATAGTGTAAATAAATACTTCATAAAGCAATTTACTTTAAATTATTTTTTTTATGAATTACACTTCCATTATCAGTTGTAACATGCGAATACTCTAAAACATTATGTTATTATTTCCTATAAAATAGTGAATGAAAATATTTAGTTTATAACTTGTCCATAAACAATTTTACAATTTTTCAGGCATGTATAAATCTCTTTTGAAAATTACCATCATTTGCCTTTTAGCCTTTTCCGGACATTATGCATCAGGACAAAAAACTGATCCGGCAATTATAAAAGATATTTTAAAGGAAACGAATCAATTGAGGAAATCAAATGGCAAAAAGGAGCTTGTATTAAATGAGCAATTAAATCAAATTGCCGGGGAACATAGCGCAGACATGGCAGCAGGACGCGTTGCGTTTAGTCATGATGGTTATAATGAAAGAGTAGAAAAAGCAAAAAAGGGATTAAACCATGTGAAGGGTTTTTTTGCAGAAAATGTAGCCTTTGGACAAAAGACAGCCTATCACTTAGTGAAGGATTGGAAAAACTCACCAGGGCACCTTACCAATATGCTGGGCAATTATACATATATCGGAATAGGTGTTGCCACAGATAAGAATGGGCGTTTATATTATACGCAACTTTTTGCCCGATAATGCTCCCTCTTTCTAACTTCAAAAATGGGTGCATGTTTCTATAAAAATGGAGCAAAAGGAGTCTCACTCTTTTTGTTCAATTAATTTATGTATTTTTAAGATATGAATTAATCTCTCACTTTAAACTTCCTAATCATGCAGAATAATAACGACTTCCCCGAAGAAGAAAAATTCAGTGATGATCCCGAAGAAAACCTCAGGTTGGAAAATGAGTTTATAAAGATGAAGTTAATGGCGGAGTCAGGCGCCATCTTTGATAACAATAACGATTTGCCGCCAGAAATTGAAAGTGTATTCTTAAAGAACATTCTTGAATTTGAAAAACAGCAAGCAACATCTAAATTTAGAGTAATTAAAGATGTTCTGGGTAACCCTTTTTTTAAAAAAGAGGAAAAACTAAATGAAAAAGAGTTTAAGTCTGCATATAAAAAACTTCAACAATTGTTGAGAAAACATCAGTTTGAAGTAAGCTTCAACAGACCCAGGACAGATCGTTTTAAGTACCATTTTATTACAGAGGAATTATTTAACCATGAAACGACTTATATTTTCATGCCGGGAATGACGGTTCATTTTTCTTATGAAGAGTTTAATCCTGATCATGAACTGGAGTTGAAAGAAATGACAGAAAGATTCCTGGATGATTTTCTAAACAAAAAATTATCTGCCGACACATATTATATCGATGCTCAGTTAATGCAACCTGATGGAAATATTATCAGTCGCGCAGATTTTATGAAACGTTTTGAAGTCATGTTTGAGGAAACCCATCCCTTTGAAGATGCGCTTTACATGATTCATGGAGTCCTTTTCGAATTAAAAGATGTGGATGAAGTTGTCTCCGGACTAGGATCCTGCGAAGGGAAAATACAATATGATATTCTATTCCTGAATGGTGAACGAAAACAAATCGATGGCTCGTTTATAATTTACTTTTCAAGAATGTATGAGGTCTGGAATATATTTTATTTTCGCCTGGCCGGATTTAATATTTAAGGATTAATGTCTCTTTCCAAAAAAACTTTTGAAACAAAAAGGATTTTATAATAAATGATGCGATTAAAAATTCACCCGGAAAAATCTTTCCGGAGAAATTATTTTGCTGTATTTTAGTCGCTTATGACTCAACATCATTTATCCGCATAATCGGAATATTTCGATTAAAGAACATCGTTAACCCTTTTTTTTCAAAAAAACATCAGATGCAAAGAAAACAGTTTTTAAAAAATAGTGCACTCATTGGAACGGGCATTTTAATGAACCCTTCCCTGACATTTGCGAAAGGTCAAAAATTCCCAACTGTGAGAATTCCTGAATCCGAAAGAAATTTTAAAAGCGCTGCCATTGAAAAAGCAATAGCTGAAATAAAAGCCAATATCGGCAATAAAGAAATCGCCTGGTTATTCGAAAACTGTTATCCAAACACTCTGGATACTACGGTAGAATTTGAGATGAAAAATGGTCGACCAGACACCTATGTAATAACAGGAGATATAGATGCCATGTGGCTTCGTGATAGCACGGCACAGGTGACCCCTTATTTGTCGCTGGCAAAAGACGATCCGGCTTTGCATGATTTAATCACGGGCGTAATCAACAGGCAGGTCTATTATATTTTAAAAGATCCATACGCCAACGCTTTTTATAAAGATGAAACAAGAATCGGAAAATGGAAGGATGACATTACCGATATGAAACCAGGAATTCATGAACGCAAATGGGAGATTGATAGCTTATGTTACCCTATTCGATTAAGCCATCAGTACTGGAAAATTACAAATGATACAGCAGCCTTTGATGAAGACTGGAAAAAAGCAATGGCGCTGATTGTAAAAACATTTAAAGAGCAACAGCGTAAAGATGGTCCTGGTCCTTATAAATTTCAAAGGGAAACAGCCTGGGCAACAGATGGCGTGGCAATGGGTGGTTATGGATATCCGGTAAAACCCGTTGGATTAATTTGTTCCGTTTTCCGGCCGAGTGATGATGTAACAGTATTTAATTACCTGATTCCTTCCAACTTTTTTGCCGTGGTGAGTTTGCGCCAGGGTGCAGAAATTTTAAAATCAATTTATAAAGAAAACGTGCTTGCTAAGGAATGCCTTGATCTTGCCAACGAAGTAGAAACAGCCCTGAGAAAACATGCTATAACGACACATCCGCAATTTGGAAAAGTGTATGCATACGAAGTAAATGGCTACGGCAGTTATTTGTTAATGGACGATGCGAATATTCCCAGTCTTTTATCCCTCCCATATCTTGGCGGAGTAAAACCAAATGACCCGATTTATTTAAATACACGGAAATTAATTTTATCGAAAGAGAATCCATTTTATTTTAAAGGAAAAGCAGGTGAAGGTATCGGTGGTCCACACATTGGATTAGATATGATTTGGCCAATGGCTATCACTATGCGTGGGCTAACAAGTAACAACGATGCAGAAATAAAAGACTGTATTAAAATGTTGCAGCATTGCCATGGTGACACAGGTTTTATGCATGAAACTTTTCATAAGGATGATGCGAAAAACTATACCCGCACCTGGTTTGCCTGGGCAAATACACTTTTTGGAGAATTTATATGGAAGGTGTATAAGGAGAGGCCGCATTTGTTGAAGAGTTAGCTGTTGGCTGTTGGCTTTTAGCTTTTAGCTTTTCACCCGGTCGGGCCGCTTGCCTTTTGGCGGCCTGAACGATAATAAGGAGGTATGAGCTGCGGACTGGACGCTTAGCATTTAGAGGCCAGAATGATCAAAAAGAACCAGGTTCAGGTATCAGATGTTCTTTTTAATAAGATAATTATGCACTGTTTTTATATTAAACCATATGATTTTGAAATTTAGAAATATCCTTCACTTATTTTTTTCAATGGCTATGCTTTCGTCTAATGCCCAATTGGTCAAATATAACAACGATCCTGTAGATTGGGTAAACCCGCTGATGGGAACGGATTCAAAACACTCCCTATCTAACGGAAATACATACCCGACCATTGCGGTGCCTTGGGGCATGAACTTCTGGACACCTCAAACGGGCGGCATGGGTGATGGTTGGGCCTATACGTATCATTCAGAAAAGATAAACGG
>JBDSBN010000349.1:0-4108 GCA_039921585.1 Ginsengibacter sp.
ATTTAACATGGTTTCTCCTAATACGGAATTGTTTACCATTGTCAATCCTGCATTATCATTTACCTTTGCCCTCCGTTAAAAAAAAAGATTTATAAATGGCAACCCTTGAAGATTTTGATCCGAACTCAGTAGGAAATCCAAACAATAATATTTTCGGTCTTCCATTCTCTGAAGAAGAAGCCAAACTTGTTTTACTTCCTGTACCCTGGGAAGTTTCTGTGAGCTATGGAGCCGGAACAGCACGCGCTCCTGAACACATTTTTAAAGCGAGCCTTCAGGTAGATTTATATGACGATGATTTCCAGGAAGGATGGAAGCAAGGCATATTTATGCGGGAAATGAATAAAAACGTGTTGCATAAAAGTGATTATTTGCGCAAGGAAGCTGAGTTGTATATTAATTATATCTCTGAAGGAGAGCTGGTGGAAGATAATAAGTTCATGTGTAAAGTGCTCAAAGATTTAAATGCAGGAGCAGAATTTTTGAATGAGTGGGTATATGAACAAACAAAGGAACTTTTAGAGGCTGGAAAATTAGTAGGCCTTGTAGGTGGTGATCACAGTACTCCTTTAGGTTATTATAAAGCAATAGCAGAAAAGCACGGTGATTTTGGGATTCTTCAAATAGATGCGCACGCAGATTTAAGAGAGGCATATGAGGATCTGAAATATTCTCATGCATCAATCATGTTTAATGCGCTGACAGAAATTCCACAACTGACAAATTTAGTACAGGTCGGAGTACGGGATTATTCATTAGGAGAATTGGAGTATAGTAGAGATAGCAATGGACGTGTAACCACTTTCTTCGATAAGGACTTGAAAGAAAGGGCTTTTGAAGGAGAAACCTGGAAGTCGATCACTGATGATATTGTCAGCAAACTTCCCCAAAAAGTGTATATCAGTTTTGATATTGATGGACTTGATCCAAAACTTTGCCCGAATACGGGAACGCCTGTTCAGGGCGGATTTGAAACGCAGGAAGTTTATTATTTGTTTAAAAAGGTGTTGGAAAGTGGCCGTGAATTAATCGGATTTGATCTAAATGAAGTGGGCACAAGTAATAATGAATGGGATGAAAATGTTGGTGCAAGGGTGCTTTTTAAACTGTGTAATCTTTTAATCGCTTCAAGTTTAAAGTATGCGTCAGTTTGAGATTGAAATAAAGAACGAGAAGAAAAAAAACTACCGTTTTATTAATTGGTTTGCACTTCTCGGGAGTTTAGCTGGTTTTGGTATTTTATTATTTAGTGCAGATTGGTTGATAGAATCGCTCGGTGCAATAGTCATCCTCCTCATTTATATTCTCACCCGTATTTATCGCCGGAGAAAACACAATATGATTCCCTTCTTTGATGAAAAGGGCTATTTCTTTTTTGTGCTTTGTATTGGCTGGCTGGGATTGCAAAATTACCTCGTTGCCGCTATCTGTTTGGTCTTGGGAGTTGTTTACCAAACGGCAATGCAAAAAATCAGCTTTCTTTTTAATAAGGAATTAGTGACTAAAACAAATTTTCCTAAACGAGAGATTGAATGGCAGGATATAGAGAATGTGGTTTTGAAAGATAATATTCTAACCATCGATTTTAAAAATAACCATATCATTCAGGGGGAGATTAACTCTACGGGTATCAATGAAAAAGAATTCAATCTTTTTGTTCAATCGGAGATTCGGAAAAATGAGGGCATTGAAAGGCAATCAGATTAAAGGAATGTATTTGCTGCAATTCTTAAGAAATATTTTCTGAGACGGATCTTCCTGCGACTCTGCCTGAAAAGATGCAACCGCCCAAAAAGGATCCCTCCAGTGCGCGGTAACCATGCATTCCTCCTCCCCCAAAACCGTTTACTTCTCCCGCAGCATAGAGCCCACCTATCGTAATTCCTGACTCATCCAAAACCTGTCCGCTTAAATTCGTTTCCAAACCTCCCAATGTCTTCCTGGTAAGGATATGAATTTTAACTGCAATGAGCGGCCCGGCTGCAGGATCCAGAATCTTGTGTAAAGGCGCAGTTCTGATTAATTTATCGCCGATGTAATTTCTTGCTCCGCGGATGGCTATTACCTGCATGTCCTTACAAAACTTATTATCCACCTGCATATCCCTGGCGACGATTTCTGACCTTATTTTTTCAAAATTTAATTGTACATCCACGGCAAGTTTATTCATGGCAATCACTAATTCTTCCAGACTGTTTTTTACGATAAAATCTTCCCCATGTTCTTTAAATGCCTCCACTGGCGCAGGTGCTTTTTTCCCAAATGCTCTACCTAAAACTTGTTTGTAATTCTTATTCGTGAGGTCCGGATTTTGTTCGGAACCTGAAAGGGCAAATTCTTTTTTAATAATTTTTTGATTCAATATCAACCAGGAATAATCATAGCCGGTTTTGAGAATGTGTTCTAAAGTTCCCAGGGTATCAAATCCTGGAAAAAGTGGAACGGGTAAGCGATTTCCTTTGGCATCAAACCATAAAGAAGAAGGTCCGGGTAAAATTCGTATTCCATGATCTTTCCAGATCGGAGCCCAATTTTTAATCCCTTCTGTGTAGTGCCACATCCGGTCAGGATTAATTATGTGTCCTCCCGCGTTCTGAGCAATTCCAAGCATCCGTCCGTCTACATATTCCGGAACTCCTGAAAGCATCTGTTCGGGGGCTTTACCTAGCCTGTTCGGCCAGTTCTTTCGTACCAGATCGTGATTGGCACCAATACCTCCCGAAGCGATGATGACCGCATCTGCAAATAAGGTGAAATCGCCGGTAATTGTATCCGTGCTTTTTTCGCCTCTGTTTACTCCACTTGGTTCGAGAATGTTTCCGGAAACTCCTGTTATCTTTTTATCAGAAATCAGTAATTCAGTCACTCTATGCCTGAACCTGATTTCCAGATTTCCTTTTTTCTCTGCTTCTCTGACACCATGTACAAAAGGAGCAATTACTCCCGGACCGGTACCCCAGGTAACATGAAAACGTGGAACGGAATTCCCATGACCAATCGCTCCATATGCACCTCTCTCTGCCCATCCTACAATGGGGAAAAAACGGATTCCTTTTTTTCGTAGCCAATGATATTTTTCACCGGCAGCAAAATTTACATATGCTTCGGCCCATTTGCGTGGCCAATAATCTTCTTTCCTGTCAAAGCTCGCAGTACCCATCCAGTCACTTATAGCTAATTCATAACTGTCTTTGATGCCCATCCTTCTCTGCAAGGGAGAATTTACCAGAAATAAACCTCCGAAAGACCAGAAAGCCTGACCACCCAAATTTTGCTCGGGTTCCTGTTCTAAAATAATGACCCGTTTTCCCTTGTCTATAAGCTCATTGGCAGCAACAAGTCCGGCGAGTCCGCCACCGATGATGATGACATCTGTATTTTTTTCTTGTTTACTCATACTTTTTAATTGTGCGGATAGCGGAGGGTTTTCATTTTCTTTTAATTGACAAATGATTCGTTTAAATCAGCGTTGTTACCTAAATTTTAAAGTAGTCAGCCTTAAAGTTAGTAGAATGGAGTTATAATCATCTACTTCTTCATATCTTTTGTTAACTACCTATAATTACAGGTGTGGACTGTAAACAATAATTTTGTACAAAAAATATCAAAGATGAATTTAGACCTTTTGAATAAAAAAGCACTTGTTTGTGGAAGCACACAAGGCCTGGGATTAGCCTCAGCGATTGAACTCTCTTTATTAGGGGCAGATGTTACTTTGCTAAGCAGAGATGCTGAAAAATTAAAGATTGCCCTGGAGAAATTGGATCATTCTAAAAATCAAAAGCATCAATACCTCGTGGCGGATTTTCAGAAGCCGCTACAGGTGGAAGCGGTCATCAACGAATTTATACAGAAAGGGAACGTGGTGAATATATTGGTAAACAATACCGGCGGCCCGCAAGGCGGCCCTGCACTTGAGGCCAAAACGGACGAGTTTATCAATGCTTTTCAAAGTCATTTGATCTGCAATCAGATACTTGCCCAATCCGTTTTTCCTACAATGAAAGAAAGCGGATATGGAAGGATAATTAATATCATCTCTATTTCTGTAAAAGAACCACTTGCCGGTCTGGCCGTTTCAAACACTGTTCGTGGTGCAGTGGCTTCC
>JBDSBN010000350.1:0-21153 GCA_039921585.1 Ginsengibacter sp.
TCCATCGTTCCGGAATTAATAAATGTAATCAGATAGCTTGCTAACCGCACTCCCGTGATAACTCCTGGTCCATGTTGAGTGTGCTGAAGTCTTGTCCCAACTCCTAATTTTAATTGATCCATATTTAATAATTTGATTGAAAATAAAAAAAAACGAGTAATAAATTCCAGATCATTGATATAAATGTATTTTTTCCGGATAAATTGAAATTTGTTTAAAAATAGTATTTTCCTAAAAAGTCAAATTCGTATTTCTTACTTTTGAGCACAAAAAAATAATATAAAATGATTCTTTCCTCACTATTAGACAGATTCAGTGAACCTGAAACTTTAAAAATGGCCAAGCTTGGTCGCGAACTCAGAGCTAAAGGCATCGACGTTATTGATCTTAGCCTTGGAGAACCTGATTTTAATACACCGGAGCATATTAAAGAAGCAGCAAAACAGGCAATTGATGAAAACTACAGCCACTATACACCTGTTGCAGGTTTCATGGATCTGAGAGAAGCTGTGTGCAGGAAACTAAAAAGAGATAATGGGCTGGAGTATCATCCACAACAAGTTGTGGTGAGTACAGGAGCAAAACAAAGTATCGCGAATACCATGTTGGCAGTTCTTGATGAAGGTGACGAAATCATCATCCCTACTCCATATTGGGTATCCTATTCAGAAATTGCCCGCTTGTGTAGAGCTGAAGTTGTTTTCGTTAATACAGATGCGGAAAGTAAATTTAAAATTTCTCCTGCCCAATTAGAAGAGGCTATTACCGAAAAAACGAAGATGTTTATTTTCTCCTCTCCTTGTAATCCTTCCGGAACTGTTTATTCAAAAGATGAACTGGAGGGATTGGCAAAAGTATTTGAAAAGCACCCGCACGTATATATCATCAGCGATGAGATCTATGAGTATATCAATTATGTAAAAGAAAATGGAACCAGAAGAGAAAGCATTGCGCAATTTGAGACCATAAAAGACAGAGTAATTGTGATAAACGGTTTAAGTAAAGGTTTTGCAATGACCGGCTGGCGCTTGGGTTATACTGCCAGCAATCTGGATATTGCGAAAGCCTCCGAAAAGATTCAGGGACAATTCACCAGTGGTACGAATGCAGTTGCACAACGTGCAGCCATTACAGCTCTTGATTCTGATCTGGAACCAACTTTCAAAATGAACGAACAATTTAAAAAGCGCAAAGAAAGAGTCATGGAACTTTTAAAGGGAATACCTCTTTTAAGTTGTGCAGAGCCGGAAGGAGCATTTTATATCTTCCCGGATGTAAAAAACTATTTTGGGAAAAGTGCAGGTGATGTAAAAATTGAAAATGCAGGTGATTTATGCATGTATTTATTAAATGAAGCACATGTATCTACCGTTGCAGGAAACGCTTTCGGAGCTCCCGATTTCTTAAGGATTTCTTTTGCGAATAGCATGGAAAATATTGAGGAAGGATTCAAAAGGATCAAAACTGCATTAGACAAATTGCAGTAATTATATTTTTTTATAAGTAAAATGAAAGCCCGGCAAGTTTTGCCGGGCTTTCATTTTTGTTTGATTAAAACACATATATTGATCAAAATCTTTTTGCAAAAGAAAACGAAACACCCTTTTACAGCTATTTACACTTTACTGAAATACAACCAGTTGTGTAAATCTTTTCCCCCTTCGGGAAAAAAGTTTTCTTTTCACACGTGTTAATATTTTTCAAGTAGCTGATACATTTCTTCTAATTTAGGAGACAGGATTATTTCTGTACGCCTGTTATTGGCTCTTCCTTGTGCAGTAGAATTTGTATCAATAGGATCAAAATAACTATGCCCGGTTGCCGTAACACGTACCGGATCCACTTTGTAATTATTTACCAAAATTCGCACAATAGAATTTGCACGGCCCGTACTTAAATCCCAGTTATCCTGATACCTCCCACGAATAGGAATACTATCTGTATGTCCTTCAATATTTACAGCTACATCATCATTTAAGTTAAGGACAGCGGCTAATTTAGACAATGCGTCCACACCTTTTGGATTCACAGTAGCACTTCCGGAAGGAAATAGTAAATTTTCTGAAAGACTCACATACACTTTTCCATTTTTTTGATGAACAGTGAGTTCATTGGAGGAAAATCCTTTTAAAGCCTCAGTCATTTTATTTCTCAATTGATCGGAAGCTTCCTTTTGTTGGTTTAAAAGATCTTGCAGCTGTTGTAATCGCTGTTGCTGACGAGCAAGCTCTTGTTCACTTTGAGTTAGTTTACTCATTTGTTCTTCTGTCTTTGCGCCCAATACTTTATTCTGCGAACTTAGATTTGAAATTTGTTGATTAAGATCGGCAATACTGTTTTGATGCTCTGTAATTTTCGTTTGCAAATCCCCTATTTTATTTTCAAAACGGGCGCTATCTGCCTGAAGAGCTGAAACATGATTTTGAGAATGTGTCAGGTACCTTTTTGCTACACAACTGGAAAACAAAAAAACACTTGCCACTACAATTAAGTAATTTTTCATAAATATAATTTTCCCTTATCAGATTAAAAATGATGCCAAATTATACTTTCTAAAAAAAAGGCATAAGATTAATCATCAAAGAGAAAACTAAATGCACTTATCGCAGATAGTAACCTGTCATTATTAAGTACAAAATAGATTCAACTCAATAGCAAATAATAGGAACAAATCTGTTTTATCTGGCTGAACCTTCCGGAAATTGCACTTTACCGGGCTCCTTATTTAAGATAGCAAGAGCAGTTCGTAAAATCCGTGTACGTCTAGGCGTTGTTTCGGTGGGTAATACAGGGTAAGAAACAACTGCCTCCATCCAGGCATATTGACTTGTCCGGAAATAAACAGCGGGATCCAATTCTTTATTTTCAGGAACCAACCCGGCGTAATGATCAATGTAATCCTTCCGTGCAGCATGCAATAAAGATTCCTCCACAAATTGCAAGTCACTTGTATAAGCAATTTGGATGGCTGTTTCATTCCAAATAAAAGGATCGTGAAAACCGGAATAATTAAATACTTCCGAGCGCAGAATAATACTGTTGGGAAAGCGAATAATTCTTCCACTTAAACGATCATTGGAGAGATAGGTTCCACCAAATTCCAATAAAGTTGTATCCAGGTAATTTATTTCTGTCACATCCCCTTTGAATCCATTAATCTCAATTCTATCTCCCACTCTATATGGAGTGCGAAAAACAATATATAGCCAGGCAATGAAAGAGGAAATAGGAGATTGCAGGGCAAAACCCAAAATCAAAGATAAAATACCAAATGAGACAAGAGTAGCGTACACATCGTCAAATTGAAAAGATACTACTACAAGAATTCCAAAAAGATAGGTAAGAAGTCGGGTTATGCGCACCAGGTTGTAACTATATCCCCTCGATTGAGTATGCCGATCGATTAGTCTTTCTATTAACCTTCCGGTTAGGAAAACCAAAAAAACAAAAAAGAGAGTCAGACTGATTTTTTTTAAAAATGGTCTGTACTGTTCAATCAAATCAAAAACTTTCCATTCAATTAAATAATGAATAACAAGGGAGACGGCAGCTAAAATGGCATAACCTCCAATCCAATATTTTTGACGGGAATTCCCTTCTTGTTTGTTTATAACATAATTGATGTTCTTCTCGCTTTCTAAATCCATATTTAGATAAAACTATTTAAATAAAATATTAATTGAAAATAACAAACTTCAATCGATTTATTCCAATCCTCTGCAAAAAACAGAAACAGACATGTTTTGAACCATTTTTTTTCTTGCTAATTATATTCCAAAATTATTATTACCGCAATCATAATACAGCACATCTGCTTAATTTGACTCCGGTGAAAAAATGGTTACATTCGTTAAAACCGATTCATGAATAAACAACCTCCAAACTATAAATCATTACTCTGGAAAATTTCAGGGAAAAACTTAAAAAAAGCCTCCTACGTTTTTGGAACGATGCACCTGATCTGCGCAGAGGATTTTTTGATTAAGGATAAAGTACAGAAAGCGTTTAAGAAGTGTGACGCCTTGTTTATGGAAGTAGATCTTGCAAATATGGATGAGATGGAAATCATGAGCGGACAAGAGCAGCATTCAAATAGTATCAGTGCCGGTTTGAGCGAATCAGAACAACAAGAATTAGATGAAATTTTGCAAACGAATTATGGTTTTTCTTTAAAGGAAGCCGATATGCAACCGCCAATTACACTATTAAATCAAATGATCGTACGCTCCATAGGCTGCGATGAAATGAAGGTGTTCGAAATGGAATTTATTCAAATGGCTTCGGAAGCAAATATGCAAACCGGTGGATTGGAAACGGCCCTGGAGCAATTGGGTATAGCAGATGAAATTTATGATTCAAAAGAATTACTCAGACAATTAAGAATCGGCGAAAGCTATTCAGAAGTTTTTCAAAACATGTTACAAGCATATAAGGCGGAAGATCTTAACACTCTGAATTTACTTGTCAATGACAGAAGATTTATGAGTGAGGATGGAGAAGAAATTATGCTGATACGCCGTAATAAAAACTGGGCTTCTCTAATGCCGCAATTAATGCAGGAAAAGGCTATTTTTTTTGCCGTAGGTGCCGGACATTTAGGACAGGAATATGGAATTCTTCATTTGCTGAGGGAGCAAGGATATAATGTAAATCCAGTTTATAGATAAAAATTGTATTCCTGGCTATTCACTTCACCGCTCTTTTACAAGTAATTTTTCACTGGCGATTTTACTCAATGCCTTGGTTTTATTATTATATTTAACCATCATTGTCCCATCATAACTTTCGATTGATTCAATCTGAAGCTTTGTGCCTAATTGCAGTTCATGACTGTTCAAAAATTTTAAAAAATCATCTGAAGAATTGGTAACGGCAGCAAGAGTAACTGTCTCTCCTTCCAGGCATTCACTTAATTTTCTGTATTGAACCCACTTTATTTTTCCGGAACCATCAGGAATAGGCGAACCGTGTGGATCTACTTTTGGATATCCTAATAATTCATCCATTTTTTTAAAGAATTCCGGAGATTTTAAATGCTCAATTTGCTCGGCTATGTTATGCACTTCTTCCCAGCCAAAACCCATTTTTTCCACCAGATACATTTCGGTTAAACGATGCTTGCGAAGAATTAGCGCTGCTTCTTTTTTGCCTTTTTCCGTTAACCGAAGCGGTTTATAGGTTTCGTAATGCACTAATTTTTTATCAGCAAGCTTTTTCATCATGCTGTTTACTGTAGGCATTTTAATCTCTAGTTTTTTACTTAATTCATTTACTGTCACTTCTCCATCCTCATTACTCAGAGTGAACAACGCCTTTAAATAATTTTCTTCAGTAGGTGAAAACATGGGACGAAAGTACAAAACAGAAACAAAACAAAGAAAAAAAAGAAAAGAAGCAAAATTATTTTGTTAGTCTCGTCTAACATTGTACATTTGCACTTGTAACTAACGAATTAAATTTGAATATGAATAAAGTATACTCACTAATAGTCCTTTTTATTTTTCTACACTTTCAAAGCTTCGGACAAACCGGAGGAATAATGGGTCAGGTAAAAAATCAGAACGAACCCATAGAAGGCGCCACGGTTCATTTGAAGGGTTTAAATCGCGGCGCTGTTACAGATTATAAAGGTCATTACAAAATAGATCAAATTCCGGCAGGTGAATATCAGTTACATATTAGCCATGCAGGATTTCAGAACTTTAAAACAAAAATCACGATTACAAATACTATTTCAGAAATCAATATTTCTCTTGAAAAAGAATCTACCGAATTGGATGAAATTGTTGTAACCGGAACGATGAAAGAAATCCGGCGTAGCGAAAGCGCCATTCCGGTAGAAATAATCACGCCCAAATTATTCCAAAAAAACCCGACACCCAGTTTGTTTGAAGCAGTGGGTATGGTAAATGGAGTTCAACCGCAATTAAATTGCAACGTGTGTAATACAGGGGATATTCACATAAATGGAATGGAAGGTCCCTACACGATGATTTTGATTGATGGAATGCCCATCGTAAGCGGGCTCTCTACAGTTTACGGATTAAGCGGAATCCCCAATAGTATGGTCGAACGAATTGAAATTGTAAAAGGCCCTGCTTCCTCTCTTTATGGATCGGAAGCAATGGGTGGCATCATCAATGTCATTACCAAAAATCCATCGACTGCACCTATTTTTGCGGCCGATATTTTTGGTTCTACCTGGCAGGAATTAAGCGCTGACATTTCTGCTAAATTTAAAGTAAAGAAAGCGACCAGTCTTTTAGGCGTCAATTATTTTAACTACCAAAACCCAATTGATAATAACAAAGATAATTTTACGGATGTTACCCTTCAAAACCGGATTTCGATCTTTAATAAATGGAACTTTGAAAGAAAAAACCAGCGCGTAGCAGCACTTGCAGCTAGATATGTTTATGAAGATCGTTGGGGTGGAGAAATGAATTACACGAATGAATTTCGGGGTACAGATAGTATTTACGGGGAAAGTATATTTACCAACAGAGCAGAAATTTTCGGACTCTACCAACTACCTACTAGAGAAAAAATATTCACTCAATTTTCTTACAACATACATCGTCAGGATTCCTATTATGGAACTACTCCCTATTTAGCAGATCAGCAGGTGGCTTTTTTGCAAACCTATTGGGACAAACAGTTAATACCAAAGCACAATTTCCTGGTAGGAGTTTCTGCCCGTTATACGATTTATGATGATAACACTCCCGCTACTGCATCTGCAGACGGCACTCAAAACCAAGTAGCTAAAACTTTTCTACCCGGTATTTTCTTACAGGATGAATTTACTATCAATTCAAAAAATACCCTCCTGGCCGGATACCGGTATGATTATGACAAACATCACGGAATTGTTCATTCACCGAGAATGGCTTATAAATACAGTCCGCATAAAAACCACACACTTAGAGCTAGTTTTGGAACAGGTTTTAGAATTGTAAATCTATTCACAGAGGATCATGCAGCACTTAGCGGAGCAAGAGAAGTAGTTATAAAAAATGAATTAAAACCCGAAAGATCCCTCAATGGAAATGTCAATTATGTATTAAAAATCCCTACAGATCATTTTTTTGCAGGAGTAGATATAACCGGATTTTACTCCTATTTTACCAACAAAATACTTCCTGATTTTGATAGCGATCCAAAACAAATTATTTATGACAATCTGAATGGATATGCTATTTCGAAAGGGATATCCCTGAATACCGATTTCACTTTTCATTTCCCATTAAAGGTTTTAGCCGGAGTCACGTGGATGGATGTATATCAACAGGAGGAAAATGATCATGGAAAACTAGAAAAATCTGATCAGGTACACGCGCCAAAATGGTCAGGTACATTTGTAGCGACCTACCAATTCCCGAAAAAACTCACCATAGATTTAACCGGTAACTGGAACGGGCCTATGAGATTACCAATTCTCCCAAATGATTACCGACCTGAATATTCTCCCTGGTTTTCTATTATCAATCTTCAAATCAGTAAAAAACTTGCCAACGGAATGGAAATTTATGGCGGCATTAAAAACCTATTCAACTTCCTTCCTGAAGATCCTATTATGAGAGCCTTTGATCCATTCGACAAGGTAGCAGATGATCCGATAAACAACCCTTATGGCTACACGTTCGACCCAAACTACAATTACGCTTCCTTACAAGGAATAAGAGGTTTTCTGGGTATCAGATACAATTTATTTAAATAAATCTCCTCATGAAATGGATCACACTTTTTTTAGTTCTTCCTTTAGTTTTCCTGAGCCTTTTCGCTCCGGCGCAAAACAAGCCAATAGCGTACTTATCATTAGAAGAGGTGAAAGAAGCAATGATGAAAGAAGAGAAATTAATTGTAATGAATTTTTCTACGGATTGGTGTGCCTATTGTAAAATCCAGGAAAGACAATTAAAGAAAAATGATGAAGTCAGTCAGTTATTAAATGACAGAACATATTATATCACTCTCAATGCAGAAACCAAAGACACCCTAAAGTTTAATAACATAATTTTTAACCCTTCTCCATATAAGGGTGGTATACATGAACTCGCCCTGGCAGTTTCAGAAAAAAACGAACACCCCGCCTTCCCAATGTGGGTCATTTTCAATAAAGATTATGAAATTATTTTCCGTAAAAATGGGCTTGTAAAACCAAAGGATCTTGTGGAAGTTTTAAAAAACTTGCTTCCAAATAATCATTAAATAAGATTGGATAAGACGAATACAAATTGACCTGTATTTTATACGGTCGCCAAATCTTTAAAATATCTCCCTCCTTTATTGGAGAATCCGATTACTTTCAAAAATTTTGCGTGCCCTTTATGATTCACTTTGTTATAATGCAGTTTCGTCACTCCTTTTTCCTGCAAAAATTCCTTTTTAGAATTTAAAAGATATCTACCCACTTGATAATCTCTGTACTGTGGTATGGTAAAATTCAAAATCACTTCAGCCAATCCATGTTCATCAACTTCCGCTACAAAAATGTTTGCAATAGCCATGTCGCGCATGATTACAAACCGGATGCTATTCTCCTTATCTGAAATGTAATATTTGGGAAAATAATTTTGAATATCTTCTGAATAAAAGTCCAAAAACTTGCCAATTAATTTTTCATTCCCCTTAAATTCTATCAAATCGAAATCATCTTTTGTTCGATAGAGCTTTATCAGAAAATAAATATTAATAACAAGGAGCAAAAAGTTGCTGATAATAATGGGTATCTCGCCGATCATTATTCCATAGACTACGAAAGACAAACAGCCGGAAGCATTGATCCATCTGAACCTGAGACTATTTTTCGTCATCAGAGAAATCCCCAAAAACAAAGTAGCAAGATAGCCAATACTCTGCGAGACAATTGAATACATAAACTATTAGTTGATAAGAATTGAGAATCGTTATTCCTTTCGAAAATATCAAATATTTATTACCTGGCGTTTATTTTTGGTAAGCATAGAAGCAGGCACGCTTAAAACAATTTCCTTTTTCAATTTTTCAATTAGTTTTTCTTTTATAAAATATCGATATGTTACCAATCCTATTTCCCGCACCGGGGCAGGAGACTTAAAATATCGGGTATTTTTTTTCTTTTTCTCTTCCATATAATTCAGTGCAAGTGAAGGTAAAATAGTCATTCCACCCTGTATATCAACAATTCTTTTCAGAGTTTCAATACTTCCTGTTTCAAAATCAAGTTGCCTCCCTTCTTTATCTTCTTTTTGAAGCGTGCATAAATTAAATACCTGTGTTCTCAAACAATGACCTTCCTCCAGCAAACATAATCTGGATAAATTAATATCTTTTTTCAGGATATATTCCTTTTCTAAAATTTTCTCACCGTCAGATGCGTACAACACAAATTCCTCAAAAAACAAGGAATGTTCTACAATGGAAGCATTTTGTATTGGTAAAGAAAGCAAACCAACATCAAGATTGTTTTGCTCCAAATTAGCAATAATAGAATCTGTTGTTTGCTCACTTATGATGAGTTTGATTGCAGGATATTTCTTCATAAAACCCGGCATAAACAGAGGCAATAAATAAGGGGCTAATGTAGGAATAATTCCAATTCTCAATTCCCCGGAAAACTCCCCTTGTTCTTCCTTTACAATGTCAGTGAGTCTGCCAGTTTCATGTAAAATAATTTTCGCTTGTTCAATCACTTTCATCCCAATATCCGTCGGAATTACGGGCTGCCGGCTTCTGTCAAAAATTTTGACACCCAACTCTTCCTCGAGCTTTTTAACCATCATGCTTAAAGTGGCCTGAGTGACAAAACATTTTTCGGCTGCTTTTACAAAATGACGGCAGGAATCTACAGCCACGATGTATTCCAATTGTTGTATATTCATACTCATTGCGTTATAGACAAATTCTATATCATTATAGAAACTATCAGTTTGATCGAAGATAAGGAAGTCTTATATTTGGCATAGTGACAATAACACTATTTTTTTTACCATTAAAATATTTAATATGGAATCAGATAATAACTCTAATAAGAAACTCACTACCGCCACAGGCACACCCGTACCCGACAATCAGAATATTCAAACAGCAGGATTACGTGGACCGGCCTTACTGCAGGACTTTTGGTTTCTGGAAAAAATGGCACACTTCGATAGAGAAGTTATTCCGGAGAGAAGGATGCACGCAAAAGGATCGGGTGCATTTGGAACGTTTACAGTGACTCATGATATCACCAAATATACCATGGCAGATATTTTCTCAGAAGTAGGTAAAAAGACAGACATGTTTGCCCGTTTTTCCTATGTAGCTGGTGAAAGAGGTGCAGCAGACGCAGAGAGAGACATTCGTGGATTTGCTTTAAAGTTTTACACCAATCAGGGCAATTGGGATTTGGTGGGAAATAACACACCGGTTTTCTTTTTTAGGGATCCAATGAAATTTCCGGATCTGAATCATGCTGTAAAAAGAGATCCTCAAACAAACCTTAGAAGTGCGGATAACAACTGGGATTTCTGGACTCTCCTTCCCGAAGCATTACACCAGGTAACCATTGTCATGAGTGATCGGGGAATTCCAAAATCGTTCAGACATATGCATGGATTTGGAAGTCACACATTTAGCTTTATCAATAAAGAAAACGTTCGCCATTGGGTTAAATTTCATTTCAGAACACAACAAGGCATAGAAAACTTAACGAACGAAGAGGCTAGTAAATTAATAGGAAAAGATAGAGAATCAAATCAAAGAGATTTATTTGAAGCAATAAAAGAAGGCAAGTTTCCAAAGTGGAAAATGTTTATTCAAATAATGACAGAAGAAGAGGCAAACAATTATCATCTGAATCCATTTGATCTTACTAAAGTTTGGCCAAAAGGAGATTATCCTTTAATTCCTGTTGGAGAATTTGAACTGAACAGAAACCCTGAAAACTACTTTGCCGATGTAGAACAGGCAGCTTTTAACCCTGCCAATATTGTTCCGGGCATCGGTTTTTCACCAGATAGAATGTTGCAGGGAAGGCTGTTTTCTTATGGAGATGCACAACGCTATCGTTTAGGTGTAAACAATTTCCAAATTCCAGTAAATGCTTCTAAATGCCCCTATCATACCTTCCATCGTGATGGAGCGATGCGCGTAGATGGGAATAATGGTTCAAGAAAACATTATGAGCCCAACAGTTTTAACGAATGGCAGGAGCAACCTGAATTCAAAGAACCACCATTAGCAATTCATGGTGATGCGTCGGCTTGGGATCACAGGGTGGATAATGATTATTTTTCACAACCTGGTGATTTGTTTCGCTTAATGACAGATGAAAAGAAACAATTATTATTTAGTAATACCGCAGCAGAAGTTGGACAAGCACAAAAGTTTATTCAGATTCGTCACATTCGCAACTGTTACAAAGCGGATCCGGCATATGGTGAAGGTGTAGCAAAAGCACTCGGATTATCTATGGATGAAGTGAATGCTTTTAAACTGGAAAAAGAAAGTCTGTAAATAAATTTGAATAATTAAAAACCCTTTTGAACCAAAAATCAAAAGGGTTTTTTTTTATGTATTATCCAACAGGGCAGAGACATTTTTTGTATGCAAACTTATTTTCAGAAGAAAAACTCTTCCGTATTTTTTTTCTGATTTTTTTTCGAGCTATAAACAAAACATCCTATATTTGAGTTCGAAACAAATGAACAAACAGACACAACATATCTCCCTTTCTACAAATTGCCCATCTTTCGGCATGTGTCATTCGTTTGCAACTATTTTCTTCCCCGTTCCCGGATGCTGATAGGCATTATGATTTTGCGATCACCTATCAGTGAACTATCTCCAGAATAAAAGAATACTCAACATTTTACAACCATTCAAATTTTTAAGAATGAAAAACATTACGATTATAGGTGGCGGGAACCTGGGAACTGCTATGGCAGAAGGATTATTAAAAGCCCGATATATTAATATTGAAAATCTCACAATCACAAAAAGAAACACTCAAACTCTAAAATCTTTTGAAGAAAGAGGAGTTCGGATTCTTCAGGATAATAAGGAAGCAATTATAAACGCAGACATCATCATTTTGGCTGTAAAGCCTTACCAGATACAGGAAATCCTATCGGGACTGGAATTTAAAAAGAATCGAATTATCATCAGTACGATTACAGGCGTATCTCTCAATGAATTAAATCAGTGGATAAAAAACAAAGCAATCCTATTTCGTGCAATGCCCAATACAGCAATCAGCATTCAGGAAAGTATGACATGCATTTGCAGCAATGGAGTGGACAAAAAATCAATGAATACGGTAAAAACTCTTTTCGAAACTCAAGGGAAGGTCATTTTTATCGAAGAAAATCTGATGAACGCAGCGACAGTTTCAGGAGCCTGCGGAATTGCATTTGCCATGCGATATATCCGGGCAAGTATTCAGGGTGGAATAGAAATTGGATTTAGTGCAGCCCAGGCCTCCCTGATTGTATCTCAAACAATTCTAGGAGCTGCAGAACTACTTCTAAGAACTCAAACACATCCTGAACAGGAAATTGATAAAGTAACAACACCACGTGGATGCACGATTGCCGGTTTAAATGAAATGGAGCATCGGGGTTTCAGTTCCTCTGTCATAAAAGGTGTAGTAGCCAGCTATGAAAAAATATATTAAGATCAGAATCAGAACCTCTCTCCTCGCGAGGGAGGTTTTTTTATACCCATAATTTCTAACTGGAATTTCTATTCCTCTATTCTCCTTCTGTAAGCTTCTTCATTAACAACATTGTTTCCACACCTTCCTCCACGGAGCAGGGATTTTTACCTTTATCCAGAAAATAGTTCACCACTTTTTCAATCATGAACTGCTGCGCATGCATTGGTTTTTCAAAATGAAGTGTTTCGGTTTTCTCCTTTTTTGAAATAACAATATCCTGCTTGTCAAAAAACGAAAAGGATATTTTTCCATTCTCCCCAATTATTTCGCAACTGTCTTCCACATCATTTGTCCCAATATCAAAACACCAATTCCCGGTAAATAAAACTCCGTTTTTAAACAGAATACTTCCGGATACATGATCATCAACAGCATACAGGTTATTGGTAGCGCAGGCAATTCCATTTGCAGACTCTACCTTTCCGAAAATATAATAAAGCATATCCAACTGATGGGGAGCGATATCATGAAACAATCCACCACCAGATATTTCAGGATTCACTCTCCAGGCATATTTGGAAATCGTTAGCCTATCTGCAGGCATATTTTTTCTAAAAAAACGAAGATTGATCAGTTTTACTTTTCCCAGATAATCTTCGTCGATAAGCTCCTTAATTTTTATGAATTGAGGTTGCCCTCTCCGATAGTGAGCAACAGATAATTTCCCGCCAGATGCGTTTACCAGTTCTTGTAATTTTATTGCCGATGTAAAGTCTACCGTCATCGGTTTTTCTACATACACAAATTTTCCCGCTTTTAATGCTGTCTCTGCATACTCAAGATGGGATGAAGGCGGAGTTGCGATATAAACAGCGTTTATTTCCGGATCATGAATCAGATCATAAGCGTTCGAATACCATTTTGGCACATGATGTCTTTCAGCATAATCCTTTGCCTTAGCTCCATCTCTGCGCATGACTGCAATTAATTTTGAATTAGGAACTTTATTAAAAGCCGGTCCGCTTTTCATTTCAGTCACATCGCCACACCCGATTATTCCCCAATTGATCTGCTGCATTTTTATTTTTTTAAGAAATTAGCATGACACCTATTATTACAAACTCAATAAAAACTGCATCGTATCCACCCCATCTGCATAGTCTGTTAAGGAAGGAATTTGGGATGTACCAAAAGGAAGATAACCATGGCCTACAATACATTGAACATTTTCCAGCTGAGACAATCCATTGCGGATGACTTCCGCATCCTTATAAAAGGAATAATGTAACATGCTTACTGCGGAGAAAATGTGATCATTTTCTGACAGAATGAGACTTTCATTAGACATATAATAACTGTTATTTAAAATTAACAGGGCCAGATTATAGTCATAATTATTTTTGTATTTGGTTTCATCAGCTAAATAATCATACTTTTTAAAAGCGTTTATTAACGGGATGAAATCATACCCTTCAGGAACATAAATTTTGGTTACGTTGCGACATCCCAATCCAAAATAGGTATATACATCTTCCGCAAGAAGTTCTAACTCTTCTTTAGTCTCTGTACCATCAATTACGGCTACAGATGTTTTATTAGATCGGATAATGGATGGATATTTTCCAAAATAATGATGAAAATATCTCGAGGAATTATTGCTTCCTGTGGCAATATATGCATCACATCCCTTTAATCTTTCCATGATCTCCACTTTATCTTTCACTTTAGGATTCAACTGTATCATTACCTCAATCATATGTTTCAGCAATGCATCATCCTTTCCTGAAAGTTTAATATGCTGTCGATGTCCTGAAATAAAGACACTTAAAAAATCATGAAAACCGACCAATGGTATATTACCTGCCATCACCACTCCTATTGTTTTAGGCCTAATATTATCATCTAACCGATAATGTTTTACCCAGCCATCTAATTTATTTTCATCCAGATACTGGGTAACAATATTTTTAAGGGCCAGATCGATGAATTCAATAGTAAACCATCTGTTTTTTTCAAATGCAGTTTGTTTAACTTCATTTAATTCATTATTATCCTCCTTGTTCAGATATAAAGCGAGTTCTTTTAATAAAGAGAGTCTTTCTTTTAGATTCATAAATTCCGTTAGCTATTAACTGTTTATATTTGCAATTTAAATCTGGGCAAATTTCGGAAATATTTCCCAGCTAATTTGATCACTAAAATTTATAAATAAAATGGCCATTATAATTACAGAAGAATGCATCAACTGTGGTGCATGTGAACCAGAGTGTCCAAACAACGCCATATATGAAGGTGGAGTTGAATGGGCAGTAATGGATGGTACCAACGTAAAGGAATCCATGGTATTAATGGATGGCTCTATCATGCCAGCCGATCAAAAAAACACTCCTGTTTCCATGGATGTTTACTATATTGTACCGGATAAATGTACCGAATGTCAGGGCTTCCATGAGGAACCACAATGTGCAGCCGTATGCCCGGTAGATTGCTGCGTACCGGATGAAATGTACCAGGAAACGGTCGAAGAATTATTAGCGAAAAAAAACAAAATGCATTTATAAAGTTCTTTAAGGCGAAACGCCTGATATGCGGGTGATATTTCCCGTTCCATGGCGAGGGTATTGTAAAATACTTTCGCCTTTTTTATAACCAGGATAATTCAAACACATGGGAAGACGCTATTTTTCATTTTTGTTGGGTTGCGCATTTTTGTTGGGGTCTTGCGACCTGATTACTCCTCCTTCTAGTAAAACTACTTCAGTTACTATCGATGAAATAATGGAAGCCGATAAAGAATTTTCAGACATGAGTAAACATATCGGTATCAGAAAAGCCTATACTGAATTTATGAGCGATGAAGGCGTTTTGTTGCGTCCGGGTTTCCTGCCAATTTCAGGAGCGGAAGCTGTGGATTACTTAAGTACCATTGAAGATGATGAATATGAGTTAAGCTGGGAGGCAGAAGGCGGAATGATTGCATCATCCGGTGATTTGGGTTTTACGTATGGAGTTTATAGTTTAAAAACAGGAGATACAGTCTATAAAGGAACCTACACAAATATTTGGAAAAAAAATGGAAATGGTCCCTGGAAATATGTTCTTAATACGAGCAATTCAGGAATTTCTTCAAATCAATGATAAAAATTAATTTCACCTCCAAATCATAAGAATAATGAAACCTAAAATTGCTTTTGTAACCGGAGGCTATTCAGGAGAAGCAGAAATCTCCTACAAGTCTGCATTAACTATTGAAAAAAATATAGACCCGGAAAAATTTGATTTCTATAAAATTGATCTCACTCCGGAAAGCTGGTTTTATGAAACTCCAGGTGGAGAAAAAATTGAAATTGACAAAAATGATTTCTCCCTCACTATAGATAATACAAGAATAAAATTTGATGGCGTGCTGATTGGTATTCACGGTACTCCCGGAGAAGACGGCAAACTTCAAGGCTATTTGGATATTTTAGGAATTCCTTATACTTCATGTGATTGTGCCGTATCTGCTCTAACATTCAATAAACGATATACAGTTGCTGTAGCAGCATTTAGTGGTATTCATGTTGCCAATTCAGTCCTATTATTTAAAAACCGTCAGGAGAGTGCTTATGAAGAAATAAATAAACTCCAGTTTCCGGTATTTGTAAAACCAAATAATGGCGGATCCAGCTTAGGGATAAGTAGAGTAAATAAACCTGGAGAAGAACTTAATAAAGCTTTGGAAAAAGCATTTAAAGAAGATAATCAGGTATTAGTAGAAGAACTTATTCAGGGGAGAGAATTAACGATAGGCGTGATGAAAGTTAAAAATAAAATCATTGCACTGCCGATCACTGAAATTATTACAGAGAATGAATTTTTTGATTTTGAAGCAAAATATCTGGGTGCAAGCAAGGAAATAACTCCTGCGGAGATAGATAGAAATGTTGAAAACCTGATAAAAGAAGAAGCGAAAAAGATTTATACAATATTTAATTGCAAAGGAATTATCAGAATAGATTTCATTTATAATGAAGAAAAGAAGAAGGCATTTATGCTTGAAATCAATACAGTTCCCGGCCAGACAGAAGCCAGTCTTGTACCTCAACAGTTAAGATCTATGGGCCTTAAAGCAATGGATGTATATACAGCGCTTATTGAAGACTGCTTAAACCCCTAAATTTACTAAATTGCATCCCAATCATCAATCACTTATACTTTTTACGTGTTTAAATTCATAGCCAGACAACCATTTTTCATTAACCTTCTGTTTGCCATTTTATTGATTGCATTAGTGGGATTTCTTTTTTTTCAATCGCTTGGGTGGCTCACTCATCATGGTAAACATTTGAAGGTTCCATCCGTAACCGGATTAAAAGTAGAGGATGCTTATAAACTTTTAGAGAAAGAAGGATTTGAAGTAGTCATTACTGATTCCGCGTATACAGAGGGCCTTCCCATGCATACAGTAAAGAAACAATTGCCCGATGCAGAGGCCACTGTAAAAGTGAACAGAACGGTTTTCTTAAATATTAATCCTGCCACCCTACCTCTTGTAAGTATGCCAAAGCTGGAAGGTTTAAGTTATCGTTTTGCTATCAATAAATTAGAGAAAGACAACCTCCTATTGGGTGATACAACCATGCGGGCAGACTTCATGAAAGGATCAGTTTTAGAGCAGTTATACAATGGTAAACGCATAGAATCCGGAACAAAATTAAGATGGGGCTCTAAAATAGATTTGGTTATTGGTGCCGGATTACAAGAAATATGGATCAAAGTTCCTGACCTTATCGGTAGCACGGTCGATGAAGCAAGAAGAATTTTAGAAGAAAAAGGTATTATTCTTGCAGCTATATTAACAGCAGGAAATATTACTGATACAGCAGGCGCTTTTGTATACAAACAAAATCCGGAAGTTTTAAATCCTGATAATACACCCGGATATATTCAACCGGGCCAAACAATGGATATCTGGATACAAATTGAGCGTCCCGTAATAGATACTATTTTACATGAAAACTTTTATCAGCCTGATGGGAGCCAACCAAAAAATGAATATTAATAAAATAAAATAACGCATGAAAACAATTACCAGCCACGAAATCAAAAAAAGAAAAGATGAGGGAGAAGAACTTAACCTCGTAGATGTAAGAGAACCGGCCGAAGTAGCTGAATTTAATATTGGAGGCATCAATCTGCCTATAAAAAAAATTCAAGGCATGGAAACAGAAGAAATAGACGACCTGAAAGATAAAGAAGTGATCTGTTATTGCCGAAGTGGACAAAGAAGTATGATGGCTTGCTTAGTATTAGAGCAAATGGGTTTTACAAATGTGAAAAACCTGGAAGGCGGTGTACTGGCGTGGAAAGAAAATTATGACGACGAAGCATAGAATGTAAACAAATAAAAAAAGGGTTGCTAACTTAACATGTTGGCAACCCTTTTTTTATTTAAAATGAAGATTTAATCTTCGGGTAATATTTTACAACCGAATATTTATAGCAGCCATAAAATTAATTCCAGCCATTGGAAAATAGAAATTATTGACACTTAATTCCCCACCGGAAATGTAATTAAATGTGTATCCATTGGCAGAGTACATTTGGTTAAAAATGTTATTTGCCTGGAATATAAAATCCATTTGTTTTATCGATTTTCCTTTTAAAGAATACATCAGTCGCACGTTCTGTAAATAGTATGCGTCGAGCATCCTGTTCCTGTTTGATGTATTATCCAAAAACTGTTCGCCCACATATTTGGATTGCAGACTAATCGTTGCATCGTTGAAAGGGATAAAGTTTACAGATACTGCACCCACCGTATTTGGAGAATAAGAAATGTCAGAATTTTTAAACACATTTTCTTTCTGAAGGCCTGAAGCATCATCATAATTATCAATCGATTCTGTAAATTCTTTGATTTTATTTTTACTGAAAGCAATATTTCCTGAAACGTTTATCCATTTTGTAATGATCGCATCTGCCTCTAATTCAATTCCTGCACGATAGCTTTCCGGAGTATTAATTCTCGTGTATGCACCCACATCATTAATCTTTCCGGTATTAATCAACTGATCTTTATAGTTCATATAATATAAGGTAGCACCGTAATTTATATGACTATTCTTCTTCTCAAAACCTAATTCCCAGTCAAACAATTTTTCCGGAGCGGGTATTTGATGAACACCTGCTTCATAATCATTTCGGTTAGGCTCATGAGAAGCAACAGATAAAGAAAAATACACTTGGTGGTCAAACTTATTATAAGAAATTCCAGCCTTTGGGTTAAAGAATGTGTAGTTTCTGGACAATTGAATGGTTGGATTATCACTAAACCCATCAATATCGTATTTAAGGAATCTTACCTGCCCGTCCAGGAATGCGGTAAAACCACTTCCTAAATTTTGCATTAATTTCCCGTATACATTCAGATCTTTTTTCGTGGCAGGATTATCATAAAAACGATAGTCAAGAGGAATTCCGCCTTTTTCTGCCCACTTAATAATCCCATGATGTCCGCCATCATATTGATTCCAGCCTCCACCAAAAGTAAGATCGGTTTTATTGCGTGCATATTTCATCGACACGATCGTTCCGTATAAATAATTATCAAGCCATTTTTGCCTGATGAGGTCTGTTCTGGAGATAGTCTCATTTCCAATTACTACATTCGGCAAACCGTATTTGCTATATTTCTGCCGTCCTTTATATGTTTCATAATAACCTTTGCCTCTCGTTAAATAAACCGCTGCATTAAATGCCAATGCGGAATTCATTTTTCGGTTATAAAATAACTGATAATGCGTTTGTTGATAATTATCCGTCTCATTATCATAAGGCTCGCCCGGCTTTTCAGTGCCTCCTGGATTAAATCTGCGGTTTGTTTTCAGCATATCTTCAGGCACTCCGCCCCAAGCCTGATAGGTTTTCTCCACCCCACCAATGATATTAAATCTTAAAGAACTCTTTTTATCGATATAGGCACCGCTGACCAAATATGAACTTAAATCAGACCATCCTCTCTCCATGTAACCATCACTCGTAATCCGGGAGAATCTGCCATCTATAACGAAATGATTGCCCAATAAACCCGACCCGGCTTTGATGGTATTTTTCCAGGTATTGAAAGAACCAAAACTGTTATTTAGTTCCATATATTTCTCTCTGTTCACTTCATTTGTAGACAAATTAATAGTCGCTCCGAAGGAACTGGCGCCATTAGAAGAAGTCCCTACTCCACGCTGCACTTGCAAAGAATTTACGGAGGAAGAAATATCTGGCATATTCACGAAGAAAACGCCCTGACTTTCCGCATCGTTATAAGGAATCCCATTTAGGGTTATATTTATTCTGGTAGCATCAGAACCACGAATCCGGATTCCTGTATATCCCACCCCATTTCCTGCATCTGAACTCGCTACCACAGAAGGTAAATTATTTAAAACAAAAGGAAGATCCTGTCCCAGATTCATCTTTTCAATCTGTTCCTTGCTTAAATTTGTTTTGGTAAATGGTGCCTTATCCGCTGCCCTGATGGAAGTCACTTCAATATTTTCCAACATCAAAGTGTCTGAAAGTTTGCTACGCGATGAGTCCTGTGCCTGTATAAACAAAGGAAGAAACAATGGAGCAAAAAAAATCTTTTTCATAAATTGTATATTTTTTTTGATCAATACAATGCACGAAAAAGAAGGCCGTATAAAGCAATTTTCCTCCCTTCGCAGGCATTATCCTGATCAGGTATACGGGTATTCTCTCAGCAATTCTACGCGTCTGATTTTGACAGACAGGCGAATGCACCCCGGTTAAATAATTTTGCGCAAATATACCTAATAAAAAATTGAATAAAAAAATTGTAACTTTTTTATCCATGGTTCGTTAAAGTAAATAGATACCTGTAAAACCTTTGCCGGTATTGAATTCATCATAAAAAAAAAGAAATGAAATACTTTTTAGGTTTGTTTTTCGCTGCTTTAGTGACCAATTCTTTTGGACAAACGATTATTAATGACAGAAATGCGGAGGTAAGAAATATCGGAAGTTTTACGGGAATTAAAGTTTCCGGCCCCATCTCCGTTTACTTATCCCAATCTTCAGAAAATGCATTGGCTGTGAGCGCTTCAACAACAGAAACAAAGGCCAATATTGAGGCAGAAGTTATAAATGGAATTTTAGTCATTTCATACAAAGAAAAATTGTTAGGCAAAAATGAAAACAGGCATTTACGCGTATATATTTCCTTTAAAACCCTCCAGAGCATAGAAGCAAGTGGAGCCTGCGATATTTCTATTCAGGATTCATTTAAAGTGAACACTTTAAGATTAAATTTTTCTGGTGCATGTGAAATGAAGGGAAACATGGAGGTGGAAAATATGGAAGCGAATCTGAGTGGAGCATCTACATTAAAAATATCCGGGAAAGTAAAAAATTTAAAACTTGATGCACGTGGTGCAAGTGATCTAAAAAATTACAATCTTCGGGTAGAAAACCTGATTGCTAACCTGTCTGGTGCTTCTGATGTAAAAATATCCATTACAAATGCATTGTCC
>JBDSBN010000351.1:0-4483 GCA_039921585.1 Ginsengibacter sp.
TTTAGATGAATGAATGTGTGAATAACATAAGCGCAAAGAATGATGGTGCTAAAAAATTGCTCAAAGGGTAACGCGATGAGAAAAGCAGCAAGGAGAAAGAAACTGATCTTGCTTTCCGCCGTATCATTTAATATAGATTGAATATTATTTTGCATGATGTAAGTAGCATTCGATGATAAAATCATTGTATTGATCAATGATGGTGGGCCAATTGTATCTCTGCTCTATTTTTAATAAATTATTCTGGATCATTTGCTCCGCTTCCTCTCTTCGATTGACTGATTCGATAAGCTTTTCCACGTCTGTTGAGGATTGAAAGTAATAAGCATCTTTGTCAAGCACGGATAAATTAAAATCATTTTGATGTGCTGCTATTAATGACCTGCTTCCCATCGCCTCAAGCAGGGAGGGGTTGGTGCCACCCACGCTATGCCCATGAAAATAGAGCCATGAAAAATATTTGAGTGTATTGGTAATTGCGGTGTCATAAATTGCTCCTGCAAAAAGAATCCTATGGTCGGATTTAAATTTTTGCACCAACTTTTGTCCAAAAGAATTATTCGTACTTCCAATCACCAGGAATTTCTTATCGGAGGAACTCTGATTGAAACCGTCCAGAATTGTTTCGATATTATTTTCTGGTTCCATCCGTGCCATGAGCAAGTAATACTCCTCTTTGGAAATTTGATATTGAGGCAATAAGGAATAATTAGAAGAATAGCTGATCTCGCTTCCGTAAGGGATATATCTGCATTTGATCTGGTATTTATTTTGAAGATAATTTTGGATAACAATAGAATCTGCGATATAAAAATGACTAAACTTTACAGCCCATTTTTCAGCCTGTTTTAAAAACTGTTTAGTCATGTAATTATATTTGCTTCTTTTCCATTCCAATCCATCCATATTGGAAATAATGACGGGATGTTTTGGGAAAAAATGCCCCCAAACAGAACTACTTGTGTATCCTAAAAAGAGGATAACATCATAATTTTCTTTTTTAGCGTGTTGAATACAATTCCAGTCATAAACAAACTGACCGGTGGTGCCTATTTTATATTCCGGATCAAAGCAATGGATGATTCGAACCCTAAAGAAATCTTCATTCTGATAAGGATGATTGTGCGAATTATATACGCTTACCTGATGCCCTTTTTTTACCAGTCCTACTGAAATGCATTCGGCCATTTTTTCAAATCCGCCATAATAATTCGGGATGCCACGACATCCTAAAATGCCAATTTTAAGTTTCATCATTTAAAATAGTTTGATAGGCTTCAAATGTTTTTGCAGCGGCTGTTCTCCAGGTAAAGTCTTTTAAAATTTTTTCACGAAACTCTGTGTGTACATGGCTTGTACTCGCTTTTTCAATAGCCTGCCGAATAGATTCAGGAGAAGAGGGATCGCAGTAAAATGCATTGTTTGTACAATATTCAGAGGCGTATCCCCGATCAGTAATGACGACATTGCAACCGGAAACCGCAGCTTCTAAAGTAGACAGACCGCAGGTTTCAAACCAACTAGGCAGCACATGAACTTTTGCTTTCCGGTAATATTGAATTAATTCCTCCTGTGGTATGAAATCAATAAAATGGATATTACTTGCTGCGTTTTTTTTGCATTGGGCAAAATAATCAGACTGGTTAATGGCAGGTTTTCCAATAATGAATAAATTAAAGCATGTGTGATTTAATGCTTTTATCAAATTCATTTGATTTTTTAATCCTTCAATCCGGGCGATACATAAGACCATATTTTCATCTCTCGGACTATTGTACAATTCACCAAAGAGATCTTCATCAATTCCATTATAAACAACAGAATACAAAGGAGATTGTACATATATCTGCAAGAGATGCCGGTATTCCATTTCAGAATTAGGAAGAATCATGGCAGCGTTTCTAATAATGTGTTTGACGCTTTTAGTATGCCCCTTAATGAGGTATGAAAAGCTCTGCAAAACTTGTTGTCTTTTCATCCAACGGGCAAGGGTTTTTACATATTCAATTTGTGCGTACGAAAGCCTTCTAAATAGTATTCCTGCAAAACCCTTCCTGTAATTTTTGTCGTATTCAGAATAATCAATCAGCAAGGGTGTGACCACATATGGCTTTTTTGATCGACTTATATGAGGTAATATATCTGATGGCCTGGCAAGATTAAAAAAATGAAGCAGGTCGTATTCTTTATAATTTATCTTTTAATTCGTTAAACGGATATCTGCAATTACATTGAAGTGCTGCAAATGCTTTGCAGTTTGTTGTATTTGAATAGTATCTCCACCTGTAGAGCGGTACAAAGACGAGCGGGTTATAAAAGCTACTTTCATAATCGTCCTTTTATTTACTTTTTAATTGATATAGCCATTGGATAACAGGTTGTGGAAAAAAGCTAAGTGTATAAAAGGCATAATTGTCGAAACGAAAAGGATAACTACCGATAGCTTTCGAGAAATGCAATCTTGCTTTTTCAGGAGATGGATTTTCCAATAGAAATTTTTTACCGCATAAAGCGTAATACGAACTTTCTTTTATGTGGTTAACATCCTGCTTTTTGATGATGTTTAATAAATAAACGCCTTCTTTTTCAGAGATCATTCCTTTTCGGATAATATCCCTCTTTAGTTTTCTGAAATGCCGTCCCCGCCATCTTTCATCTATGGTTACTGATGCAGGATTAAATCGAATTTTAATCAATTGCATTGGAAGGTTATAGAACTTACCGGATTTTATTAATTGTATCCATAAAAAATGGTCTTCAAAATTGTGCGCATGTATAGAGTATCCTCCGGCATCATCAATGTTTTGTTTTCTATACATTACGGATGAATGAATAAATGGGCAGGTGGTATATATCTTTTCTGAAATTTGCTCATGCGAATGACCAATACATTTAAAATGAAAAAGATGTTCTGCATTTTCTGAAATATACTCTGCATCTGAGCCCACTACGATGTAATAGGGATGCTTCTCTAAAAAGTCCACTTGCTTTTGCAATCTGTCCGGAAAACAAATATCATCTGCATCAAAGCGCGCTATATAGGCAGAACTGGCCTGGCTTAATCCTCTGTTTAATGCAGATGCAATACCTGAGTGCGTTTGATTTATTAATTGGATTCTTTCATCAACAAAAGAGCAGATGATGTTTTGAGTTTGATCTGTAGATCCATCATTTATAATAACTAACCTGAAATCTTTGAAACTTTGGAGCAGCACAGAATGGATTGCCTCCGCAATGTATTTTTCTGCGTTGTATGCAGGCATCAGGATGGTAACTTTTGGTGGAATTTCTTTCATTTTGTTTCTGATTTTTTTAGGTTTAAAAACATCAGCATTTCAAAAATGACAACCACCGATAATTGTTCGAACCAATATTCCACGAAAAAAAGCACTGATAATAAAAAAAGCAGTGGAATTCCGTAAGTCAAATTTTCTCTGCGTTTTATAAAATATCCGATATACAAAATGAAGAAAGCCAGGAAACCGGCAAGACCATATTCACTTACTAGCTGATCATAAACAGAATTGGAATTATTCATGATGGAATGGAATCCATCCTCCCGGGTGAAATAGTATAAATAGAGGTCTAAGTGGTTTTGTATAAAACCATCATTCAGGTAAATATATTTTTTTGGGTATTTCCCGGCAATGTCCAGGCCTGTACTTTTAAAAGCAAGTTTGGAGGAGAAATTTCCAATGCCCGTACCAGTAATTAATTGATAGGGATGCCGTTTGAAGTATTCAAATGTTTGTTTCCAGGCAATAATTTTTCCAGGAAGTGCAGGAGGTTGTAGCCTCCCGGATGCGAGTGGCAAATGATCAGAGTACATTGATACAAACGCCTTCATGTTTTTTATTTCGGGGGTTTCGACGGATTTATGTTGATAAGGATCAGTGTGAATATCAGGAGTTGGGATTTTAGGCCGGTCCTGGTAAGCAGTTGCCTGGATGACAGATTTTGGTTCAACTTTCTTTTGCGAAGCAGAAAGACTATCGAGGATAAACCTGGCTCTATTTTGTTCTATTTGCTCCTGAGAAAGTATTTCGCCGGACTTAGGGAGTATAGTGGCGGAAGAAATTTGATTTTCGTTTTGCGTTTGTCTTTCTAAATTTTTTTCCAGAATATTGGTTACATAATCTATATTTTGGGGTGTTACTTTAACAAGGAATAGAATTAGAAATAGAAAGCAGATAACGATCAGGCTTTTTCTATCCCGGTCACTTTGGAAAATAAAAATAAATACCAGACAAAGTCCTAAAAGAATGTTTGTGATATTACTTCCTGTAAGCAAAAGAGTCGCCATACAAAGCGCCATCATCGGGCTGTTTTTTTTGCTTAGAAAATAAATTACTCCAAAGGCATTTAAAACGGAATTGGTATTGGAAGTGTCTAATGAAATGCCTTTTATGTAATCTCCGGTTCCAATAAAATATTTTTGATGATCGCCCTGATACAAGTAAGGATTGAGGGTTCCGGTTTCGAA
>JBDSBN010000352.1:0-7956 GCA_039921585.1 Ginsengibacter sp.
CCGTGTTTTCTTTTTCCAGAATTAAATCAGAAATCCATTTAAAACCGGTGAGAGTATTGTAACATGAAATATTCTTTTTAGCGGCGATTTCATCAATCATATCCGTCGTTACGATTGTTTTAACCACCATATCATTTTCCTTTGCTAAACCTTTGCGTTTTCTCTCTTCGATGATGTAGTTAAAAACCAACATGGCCGTTTGGTTACAGTTAAGCAAGACCCATTGTCCATGATTATCCTTTACTCCTACCCCTACCCGATCTGCATCCGGATCTGTTCCCAGCAAGATATCGGCATCCAATTCCTTCGCTTTATTTAAACCGATGCTCATGGTTTCCTTTTCCTCCGGATTTGGATAAATTACCGTTGGGAAATTCCCATCGGGCGTTGCTTGTTCTTCTACTATATGCACATTAGTAAATCCAAAAGCAGCCAGGGTTTCAGGCACCAACTTGATTCCTGTACCATGAATTGGTGTATAAACTATTTTCAGATCATGCTGTCTTTGACATGCATCCGGATTTATACTTAATCCTTTGACCATTTTATAATATGCCGCATCGATTTCTGCTCCAACGAGGGTAATATTTCCTGCCTTACCGCTCCATTTCACATCCTCCAAACTGGTTATTTTCTCCACCTCTGTGATGACATTTTTATCATGTGGAGGCACTAATTGAGCACCATCATTCCAATAAGCTTTATACCCGTTATATTCTTTCGGATTATGCGAAGCAGTGATAACCAAACCTCCCTGACAGCCGTACTCACGTATGGTAAAGCTCAGTTCAGGTGTAGGTCTGATCGCTTCAAATAAATAAACTTTAATATCGTTTGCTGCGAAAATATTGGCTGCAATTTCTGCAAATTCCCGGCTGTTATTTCTTACATCATGTGCGATAGCCACTTTCACTTCCGGGAAACTTTTTTTCAAATAGTTTGCATATCCTTGAGTGGCCATTCCCACCGTATATTTATTCATCCGATTAGACCCCACACCCATAATTCCACGCAGCCCACCGGTACCAAACTCAAGATCTTTATAAAAAGAGTCTTCCAGTTCTTTCTGATCTTCAGCTTTTAATTTCTGAATTTCTGACTTTGTAGCTTCATCATAATTGCCTGAAAGCCATTCGTTTATTTTATTTTCTGTATTTGTGTCCATCTGTTTATTTTAGAATTTGAAGGTATTGATTTTTGTTATATTTACTAGGAACAATAAACATTCCTTGTACTTTTGCATCATGTTTTTATTTGCACCGAACAAAATACTTCTTTTTTTTAGTTTCTTTTTCTCCTCCTGTTTTTTATTCAGGAATTCCTTGATTGCGCAAGATACTTTACACAATTCCACAACTCAAATAATTACACAAAATACTTCTGAAAAATCTTCCCGTTTTCTCACCTATCCTTATAATAAAAAAAGAGTCACAACGGTAGCCATCGCCAACATAGCTGCTTACACGGGATCGATGATTGCCCTTAATGCATTATGGTACAAAAACCAACCGCGTTCTTCCTTTCATTTTTTTAATGATAACGACCAATGGTTGCAAATGGATAAAGCCGGCCATGTATATAGTGCTTACGTAGCCAGCAATGCGAGTATGGAAATGTGGCGCTGGGCAGGATTAGAAAGAAATAAACGCATTTGGCTCGGCGGACTTGGCGGTGTTGCTTATCAGTCAATCATCGAAATTTTAGATGGATTTTCTTCAGAATACGGTTTTAGTGTGGGAGATTTTGCAACAAATATGCTTGGCTCAGGCATTTTCGTTGCTCAGGAATTTGCCTGGGATGAACAGAAAATAACCATAAAATTCTCATTTCATAATAAGAACTATCCCACAGAGGAGTTAGAAAACAGGGCAAATCAACTATATGGCAAAAGTGCGATGGAAAGATTTATGAAAGATTACAATGGTCAATCTTATTGGGTAAGTGCAAATTTGCAATCTCTTACAAATTCGAATACGCTCCCGGAATGGCTGAATCTGGCAGTGGGTTATGGTGCAGAAAATATGTTTGGAGGAACTGAAAATATTGCAAGAGATAAAGATGGACAAATTACTTTTGACCGCCGCGATCTCAAACGCTATCGCCAATGGTATTTATCACCGGATATCGATTTCACGAGAATTAAAACCAATAAGAAAGGAGTGAAAGTTTTATTATTTGTGCTTAATTCCTTTAAAATACCGGCTCCTGGATTGGAACTTTCCAATGGAAAACTCAAAGGGAAATGGTTGGTATTTTAAATACTAATAGATCCAATCAAAAACGTTTTACAGTTCAATTTTTATTTCTCAATTCTGGCACCTGTAATTTCCTGACCTTCTATTTCTACCACAATTTTTTCTGAAAGAGCTGTTGCCACAGACATACCTACGTAATCAGGAGAAAGTGGAAATTGCTGATAACTCCTTTCCACTAATACTAAGGTTTGTATTTTTTTTGGATAAAAATCCAGGAAAGGTTTTACAGCATACAATAAAGTTCGTCCGGAATTGGAAACATCATCTGTAACAATCACCACCTTTCCATCGAAGTTCATTTCTTCAGAAAGTGAAATTTTCTTTGGAGATTTTTTATCGATTGCAATTTCCAAAAGGGTGATTTTACCTTTGAAAACAGGTTTTAAATAATCAACAATTATTCTGGCAATGATTAATCCATTCATTTTTATCCCTGCGATAATAATTTCTTCCTCCTCAAAATTTTTCTCGATGATCTCATAAGCCATGCGTTGCATTTTATTATAAGCAATTTCTTTGGAGAGAATAAATTGAGGCATAAAATATTGTTTTTTGAAATAAAATTATCAGATTAGTTATGTACGGGTTTTATACAAATGTAAAAGTAAGGAAAGCGGGGAAGTTTGCAATAATCCACCATTGGTTAATAAAAATCAATGCTTTCTATTTTTCTTCAAATCGATTATGTGAGAGGGTAAGTCTATGATGAACAATTCTTAAACATGATCCCTTCTCCCTCTGAATACACTTCTAAAATCAATCATCAAACCGCTTTGCAAAAAGTAGCTTTAAGGTCGGGAGAAAATACGTAAACAAAATAATCTCTCTCTGAATTAAAAGGCAATCCATTATCTTAGCATTCTACTATTATCCGCTTTAATTATGCAATTAATTCAACAAGTTCTATTTATTCTGCTTACAGGATTTGCTATCTATTTATTTTGGGGAAAAGTAAGCACCATTTACGCCAACATTAACCTTGGCCGTGATGAAGACCTTTCCGATAATAAAAAAGAGCGATGGAAAAACCTGATATTATTGGCCCTGGGCCAAAAGAAAATGTTTCGCTATCCGCTTGTTGGGATTATGCATTTCATCATTTATGCCGGGTTTGTCATTATTAATATTGAAGTGTTAGAAATTGTGCTGGACGGTATCTTTGGTACCCACCGCATGTTTGCGGAGTTCCTTGGAGGCTTTTACACCTTCGTCATTAATTTTTTTGAAGTATTGGCACTAGGAGTATTAATCGCCTGTGTTATTTTCCTGATAAGAAGAAATGTTTTAAAATTAAAACGCTTTATAAAACACGATCTTGATGGGTGGCCACGTACGGATGCAAATTTAATTCTGATCATTGAAATTGTTTTAATGGGACTATTCCTGACAATGAACGTTTCTGACAGAGCCTTACAACTACAAGGAAATGCGGCTTATCCGGACCATGGAAATTTTCTTATCTCCGGTCTCTTTGCACCTTATATGATGGATTTTTCCACCTCTACTCTAATTGGTATTGAACGAAGCGCCTGGTGGTTGCATATTACCGGAATTTATTTCTTTTTAAATTATCTGCCTTACAGCAAACATCTTCATATCATTCTTGCTTTTCCAAATGCTTACTACAAACCATTACAACCAAAAGGTGAAATGGACAATATGGAAAGTGTACAAAATGAGGTGAAATATATGTTTCAACCTGAGCTGGCACCCACCGGAGATGATGCTCAAAATGCTGCGCCGGTATCATTTGGAGCAAAAGACATTTTCGATTTAAGTTGGAAAAATCTGCTCGATGCTTATACCTGTACAGAATGTGGACGATGTACAGCTGCCTGTCCGGCAAATATCACCGGAAAATTATTGAACCCGCGAAAAATAATGATTGACACGCGCGACCGGATGGAGGATGTCAGAGCCAACATTAAGAAAAATGGGGAATATACGGATGATGGTAAAAAGCTGCTTCATGATTACATTACAGCCGAAGAACTTAGAGCATGTACCTCTTGTAATGCCTGTGTGGAAGAATGTCCTGTAAGCATTAATCCGCTGGATATCATTTTCGAATTGCGTCGCTCCCTCATTATGGAAGAAAGTAACGCACCGGCAGAATGGAATGGAATGTTCAGCAATATTGAAAACAATTTTGCTCCCTGGAAGTTTAGTCCGGATGAAAGGGATAAATGGACGGAGGGGTGACGGTGGGGTGGTTGTATGGTTGAAGGGTTGGATTGTTGGATTGTTGGATGGTTGGATTGTTGGATTGTTAAATTATTGAATTATTGAATTGTTGGCTTGGTGGAAGCTTGGATGGTTGATGGATATTGCGTTCTTTAATCCAATTTTATAATTCATTTTCAGATATCCATACAGTTTCAACAACTAAGGTTAAATTTGCAACCAGATTTTAACCGATATGACATTTATACAAAACATACAATCCGCTGCTATAAACAGCCTCAAAGAAATTTTTAATGAAGATTTTACGGAAAATGATTTCCAGGTCAATGAAACGAAACCCGAATTCAAAGGAGATTATACTATCGTATTATTCGCCCTTGTAAAAACACTGAAATTATCTCCTGAAAAATTAGGAGCCACTTTGGGAGAGCATCTTCTTAAAAAACAAAGCGAATTGTTTTCAGGATTCAATGTAATTAAAGGATTTCTCAACCTGGAATTAGCAGAAAATCAATTGACAAATTTGTTGAATGAACAATATCATTCAGAATCATTTGGCTTCATTTCCCCTACTTCACCAAAGAAAATAATGGTGGAATATTCCTCTCCAAATACCAATAAACCTTTACACCTCGGGCATTTAAGAAATAATTTTATTGGCTGGAGTGTCGCTGAAATTCTGAAGGCGAATGGTAATGAAGTAATTAAATCTTCCATCGTTAATGATCGCGGCATCCACATATGCAAGAGCATGATCGCCTGGAAAATGTTTGCAGAAGGAGCTACTCCGGAATCTACCGATAAAAAAGGAGATCACCTGGTTGGAGATTATTATGTAAAATTCAATGATGAATTAAAGCGGCAGGTAGAGGAATTAACTCAAAGCGGAAAATCACCGGAAGAAGCCGAAAAAGAAGCGCCTATCATGCTGGAAACTCAGCAGATGCTGCTTGATTGGGAACAAGGCAAACCGGAAGTAATGGAATTGTGGAAAAAAATGAATTCCTGGGTGTACAAAGGTTTTGATGAGACCTACAAACGAATCGGATGTGATTTTGATCGCACCTACTTTGAGAGCAATACCTATCTTTTAGGAAAAGATCTTGTGCAGGAAGGATTGGAAAAAAACATCCTTTTTAAGAAAGATGATGGAAGTATCTGGATTGATTTAAACGAAGAAAAATTAGGTGAAAAATTATTACTCAGAGGCGATGGTACATCGGTGTACATGACTCAGGATATCGGACTTGCCCGACAAAAGTTTGAAGAGTATTTACTGGAAAAGAGCATTTATGTAATCGGAGACGAACAATTACATCACATGAAAGTATTGAAGGAAACTTTAAAGAAATTAGGGTTTCCGTTTGCAGAGGATATTTTTCATTTAAGCTATGGAATGGTCGAATTAACCACCGGAAAAATGAAAAGCAGGGAAGGCACTGTGGTAGATGCTGATGATATTGTAGATGAAATGATTTCTACTGCTGCACAGCACACTGAAGAGCTGGGCAAGGTGAAAGATTTTTCAGAAGATGAGTTGAGGGAGCTTTATGAGATATTAGGTCTTGGTGCGATGAAGTTTTATCTATTACGGGTAGATCCAAAAAAGAGAATGGTTTTTAACCCGGATGACAGTATCGATTTTCATGGTTTTACCGGTCCTTTTGTACAATATACTTACGCCCGGATACAATCTATCTTAAGAAAAATTCAGGCGGATGGATATGATATTAATTCAGAAGAAAATTCTGTAAAAGAGGATCTATTACCTCTGGAAAGAGAATTGATCATCACTTTAGAGAAATACAAAAATGCACTTGCAGATTCCGCTAAAGAATTGAATCCGGCTCTCATCGCTACCTATGTATATCAATTAGCCAAATTATACAATTCATTCTATTCAGAGCATTCTGTTGCAAATGCAGAAAGCGAAAGTAAAAAAATATTACGTGTACGCTTATCTGTGATGACAGCAAATATTATTAAAAGTGCTTTAAGTTTATTAGGGATTCAGGTTCCGGATAGAATGTAATAATCTTCTAAATAGCTTCTGCAAAAAATAAAGACGAAATGAATTTCCCAGCATTGGATGCAAACTATTGGAATGAACGATATAAAACCGGAAACACAGGTTGGGATATGCAACAGGCATCACCCCCTTTGACGGATTATATAGATTCATTGTCCGATAAGAATTTAAGGATTCTAATTCCCGGTTGCGGTAATGCCTATGAAGCAGAATATCTTCTTCAAAAAGGATTTACCAACGTCACCCTAATCGATCTATCTAAGGTTGTAACTGCAAATCTTGCAGAAAAATATAAAGGCCGGCCTATAAAAATTCTTTGTGAAGATTTTTTTTCTCATGAAGGAAATTATGACCTGATATTAGAGCAAACATTTTTCTGTGCCCTGGCCCCATCTTTACGTCAGGATTATATAGACAAATGCTATGAGCTTTTAGTAGATGGCGGCAAAATAGCAGGGGTCCTATTTAATAAACCGCTCGGAATGCCCGCTCCCCCATTCGTTACAAACAATGAAGAATACAAAAGGTATTTTGGATCAAAATTCACCATCAATATTTATGAGGATTGCAAAAATTCCATTGCACCTAGATTAGGTAATGAAGCGTTTTTTGAGGTGGAAAAGAAAGGTGATTGAGGTTGGTCCAATGGTTCGATGGTCCTGTGGTTTTATGGTTAAATGGTTTTATTGTTGAATGGTTCGATTGTTGAATTGTTTCATTCTTGAATGGTTGAACTATTAGATGTTGAATCGTTATTAGCATTTCCTTGAAAACCATTTCCTTTTCGGAGACAGATGCTATTTTCCAGAGTAATTGAAATAAATTTCCGTTATTTCTTAAAGCCTGCCCGCTTTTTAATTGTTTCGAAAACAGGTTTTACATCCTGAGATAAATTAAAATAAATAATTGCTCCTCCGTACAATGCTGTGAAGACAGATCCTTTGAGTATAATTCCGGAAAATCCATGGAAGTTCTGAAAGAAGTAATAACAAATTCCGTAACAAACGAATGCTATAATAACAGCATAAATTGTTTTGTTGGTGAAGGGATGAATATTAAATTTTCGTTTGAGAAAAACTATCCGGATAACGTTATAAACAGTCAATGAAATAAAGTTAGAATAGCCCGCCCCAATAATTCCAAACTCTTTTACCAAATAGTAATTCAGTGGAATTGCCAACGAAAGCAAAATTACCCCGCTTAAAAACTCAAAACGCCAAAAGATAGAGGTTACTATAATCTGTGAATTCACTCCCGACCCAAGATCAATCACTCTTGCCAAGCCTAAAAAAAAGAAGATCCATAGTGAATTTAAATAGGCGGGTTTTAATTTAAACGTGATCACGATATCTTCAAAATTAAGCCAGAGTAATAAAAATATACCCAAAGATGCAATCAATAAATTAATCCCGGATCGCTGATAAATCAATTGAATCTTGTTGATATCCTTGTCCTTCCAAGCTTTAGCCAAAACGGGCGTTGCTGCTG
>JBDSBN010000353.1:0-6187 GCA_039921585.1 Ginsengibacter sp.
TGCCAATTAGTAAATGACAAATTAATTATGAGTCCTGCACCAAGAGATATTCATCAAGTTGTTTTAGGTGAATTGTTTTTAAATATATCCATTTATTTAAAAACGAATAAGTTGGGACAATTAAGAATCTCACCATATGATGTCCATTTTTCGAAACAAAATATTTTACAGCCTGACCTGGTTTTTATCAAGTCGGAAAATATGCATCGCATTGAACAAAAAGGGTTGATTGGGGCACCGGATTTAGTGATAGAAGTGTTGTCGCAAGCCACTGCTCAATTAGATTTTGGAGAGAAGAAATCAGTGTATGAAAAATACGGTGTTGAAGAGTATTTTATTGTAAATCCCGATTCAGGAATTGTTGATTATTTTTATCTGGTAAATGGAATTTATGAAAAAAAGGAAAGTGAAAAAAGGAAAATTGTATCCAAAGTTTTAGGCACAGAAATCACCTTCTAACAAACCTAAAACCTAAAACCTAAAACCTGGTAAGAAAGCAATGAACTCCATATTAAACCATCCACCGAAATCAATGCTGGAAGTTTGGGAAACGCTTCCTGAAGGAACTTTGTGCCAGCTAATAAATAATAAATTAGTTATGAGTGCAGCTCCAAAAGATATTCATCAGGCAGTATTGTTTGATATTGCTTTTGAAATTCAGACATATTTAAAAGGAAATAAACTTGGAAAGCTAAGAATTGCACCCTATGATGTTCATTTTTCAAAACAAAATATTTTTCAGCCGGATCTGGTTTTTATCAAATCGGAGAACATGCATCGTATTGAACAAAAAGGGTTGATTGGCGCACCGGATTTAGTGATAGAAGTTTTGTCGCAAGCCACTGCTCAATTAGATTTTGGAGAGAAGAAATCAGTGTATGAAAATTACGGTGTTGAAGAGTATTTTATTGTCAATCCCGATTCAGGTAATGTGGATTGTTTTTATCTGGTAAATGGGATTTATGAAAAAAAGGAAAGTGAAAAAGGGAAAATTGTTTCCAAAGTTTTAGGCACAGAAATCACCTTCTAATAAAAACTTTCTAACCCTAAACCCGAACACCTGCCCCCTGACACCTGATAACCGATACCTAATACCTACTCCATCAAATCCGGCCTTATCTTCTGCGTTCTCTCAACCGATTGGTCATAACGCCACTCTTCTATTTTTGCATGGTTCCCGCTCATTAAAATTTCAGGTACTTTCCATCCACGGAATTCTTCGGGACGGGTATAGACAGGAGGTGCCAGCAAATCGTCCTGAAACGAATCAGTAAGGGCCGAAGTCTCATCATTTAATACGCCGGGAATTAATCTTCCTACTGCATCTACCAATACTGCTGCGCCTAACTCCCCGCCACTAAGTACATAGTCTCCAATGGAAATTTCCTTTGTGATAAAATGATCACGCACTCTTTGGTCGATTCCTTTATAATGTCCACAGATTAATAATAGATTCTTTTTTAAACTGAGCGTATTTGCTGTTTTTTGGTTGAATGTTTCACCATCAGGTGTCAGGAAAATAATTTCATCATAATTGGTTTCCTTTTGCAAAGATTCGATCGCATTAACCAAAGGTTCAACCATCATCACCAAACCTGCTCCTCCGCCAAATTGATAATCATCTACATGTCCATGTTTGTAATTGGTGTAGTCTCTTAAATGGTGCAGGTTTACTTCCAGCAATCCTTTTTCCCAGGCTCTTTTTAATATAGAGTGGGAAAAAAAGCTTTCCATTAATTGTGGAACTACAGAGATGATGTCGATTTTCATAATGCAAATGTAAGGAGGTATGTGCTTTAAGCCATGGGCCTGTAGCTCTGAATATTTCATGAATAACTGAAACATCATGCCCTGATATTTTTGAGCTTTTATATAGAATTTAAAACAGCAAAGTATTTTATCTTTACCGCATGAACAAAATTCTACTTGGGCTAACTTTTAGTTTGCTGACTGTTATGACGAGTGCGCAGGATGTGTCGGAACTTCATGCGAATGCAAAAGCATTTATGCAGCAGAAAGATTATGCGAATGCAACGCTCATATTAGTTAGAGCTATAAAGATGGAACCCAACAATCTCGCTTTAGCAAAAGATCTGGCATTTAATTACTATTTGCAAAATGAACATGACAAGGCAACCAAAGTGCTGTCTCCGTTTTTTGATAGGAATACGGCGGATGATCAGGCTTATCAGATTGGCGGATTAATTTATAAAGTAACCGGAAATTTTAAAGAGGCGGATAAACTATTTAAAAAGGGATTAAAAAGTTTTCCTCAAAGTGGCCCTCTCTACAACGATTATGGAGAATTGCTGTGGATGCAGCAGGATTTTAGCGCGATTAAAATCTGGGAAAAAGGGATACAGGAAGATCCGGCTTTTGGAACGAATTATTATAATGCAGCTAAATATTATTATCTCTCAAAAGATAAAATCTGGAGTATTATTTATGGCGAGATATTTTTAAATGTTGAGTCCTTTACCGCCCGTTCGGCTGAAATGAAAAATATATTACTGGAAAGCTACAAGAAGCTTTTTGCAGATGCAGATCTTTTAGCAGACACTAAAGATAAAAATGAATTTGAAATCGCTTTTTTATCAACAATGAATAAGCAAAACAGTATTGTGCATAGAGGTATTGGAGTAGAATCGCTCACCATGATTCGCACCCGTTTTATTCTGGATTGGAATACTAACTATAGAAAAAAGTTTCCATTCTATTTATTTGAAGTACAAAATAAGTTTTTAGCGGAGGGAATGTTTCCTGCCTACAATCAATGGTTATTTGGGTCTGTTCAGAATTTGTCTGCCTATCAAAACTGGGTTAATCTTAATAAGGAGGAGAACAATGCATTTACCTCATTTCAGAAGGCGAATTTCTTTAGAATGCCGCCCGGCCAGTATTACCACTAGAGGAATAGACAGGAGTCGGTAAGAAATGTATTTTTTGTAGTTTGGGATATAAATAATCTGTCGGATATTAAATAAAAGAGACGGTGTGAACGAATATTCTTATTCCTTCTTTTGTGAATTATAATTCGGGATATTTTTATTAATTTATATTCATTAATTTACAAACTCTAACAGTATATATATTTACCTTAAAAGCCTGCTAAGTATGTCACAACCGTCCCGTTTATTTGATTGTATTGAACTGAATTTAAGAAACTCTCCTGATGGAACGATGCTTGCCGGCAAGGAAGGCGGCAGATGGGTGGAATATTCTACCAGGCAAGTTTCGGACATTGTCAATAAACTAAGTGCCGGATTATTGAAGATGGGCTTGGGTGGCGGAGATAATACGCCTGAAGGGCGGGATAAGATTGCCGTGATTTCAAAAAACCGTCCTGAATGGGTCATGCTTGATCTGGCGGTACAACAAATTGGTGCGGTACTAACTCCGGTATACCCTACGATTAATGATCTGGAGCTGGAATATATTTTGAAGGATTCCAAAGTGAAAATAATTTTCACCAATGATCAATCACTTTCGGAGAAAGTGGCCCATGTAAAAAATAATCTTCCCGATTTACAGGAAATATATTCTTTCGAAAAAGTAGTGGGAGTAAAACACTGGGAAGAAATTTTAAGCCTCGGAGGGGAAGAAGATATTGTTCAAATGAAAGCAATCGCAGCAAAGATAAAATATGAAGATCTTGCGACAATTATTTATACCTCCGGAACAACCTGAAAGCCAAAAGGAGTGATGCTTTCCCATAAAAATATTTTAAGCAATGTACTGGCCAGTATGCCCTGTTTTCCTCCTGGAGAAAATATGAAAGCCCTGAGCTTTTTGCCCCTGAATCATATTTTTGAAAGAATGGTTACCTATATCTATCTATTCAATGCTACCTCAATATATTATGCAGAAAGTCTGGAAACAATTGGTGATAATTTAAAAGAAGTGAAGCCTGATTTATTTACCACCGTGCCCCGGGTATTGGAAAAGGTGTATGAAAAGATCATGTTGAAAGGGGAAGAACTGACAGGAATAAAACGGAAGTTGTTTTTCTGGGCTCACAGACTTGCCACGAAATTTGAAATAAATACCAATCAGGGATTCCTCTATAATTTTCAGCTTTCCCTGGCCAATAAACTCATTTTTAGTAAATGGCGGGAAGCTTTGGGTAATAAAGTCATTTGCATTGTAAGTGGAGGTGCTGCCTGTCAGGTAAGACTCATTCGTGTATTTACGGCTGCCCGGCTGCCAATTATGGAAGGATATGGACTAACTGAAACCTCTCCTGTTATAAGCGTTAACAGATTTGAAGAAGAGGGAAGAATGTTTGGTTCCGTAGGCCCATTATTAGAGAATGTAGAAGTGAAAATAGCGGAAGATGGAGAGATTTTATGTAAGGGACCAAATATAATGATGGGGTATTATAAAAACCCGGAAGCAACTGCTGAAACATTTACAGAAGATGGTTGGTTTATGACAGGAGATATTGGAATGATGGTCGATAATAAATTCCTTAAAATCACTGATCGCAAAAAGGAAATGTTTAAAACCAGTGGAGGAAAATATGTAGCACCAGTAGTGATTGAAAATAAAATGAAAGAATCCCCCTTTATCGAAAACATCATGGTAGTTGGTGCTGGTTACAAATTTGTTTCCGCCTTGGTTGTTCCTGCTTATAGTTATCTGCATGACTGGTGCAGGGAAAACAATGTGGATACCTCATCGAACGAAAAAATTATTTCAGATCCTAAGGTGATGGCACTTTACCGTTCAATTTTAGACAAGTATAATCTTCAATTTAATCATGTAGAACAGGTAAAGAAATTTGAGTTGGTACCCAGGGAATGGTCTATTGATTCCGGAGAAATGACTCCCAAATTAAGTTTGAAGCGCAAAGTAGTTATGGAAAAAAACAAAGAGCTCATTAAGAAAATATATGAATAGCCCGGAGGAAATGTCTCCAGGCTAATTAAAAGAATTGAATATTAATGTGAAAATATTTCCTGTTATTCTTTTTCTTCTACAGGTACCTTGCGTATAAAATTATCGTATTCATCACCGTCATGATCGCTATATGCTCCATAAGCATCCATAGAGTATCCGATCAGACCGTCGTTGGCTTCGATCAAATAAATTACTGAATTATCAGCCGGATTAGAGTCTCCTTCAAAGCGGTAGTTGCGAATGATTTTTAAATCTTCGGGTTGATAAAATTTATTGTTTCCAATAGTAAATCCTTTTGGTGTCACCTGAAACTCGTTGTCCATTTTTTTTAACCGAAGCTTCTCCAATACAGAGGTTATCGTGGTCATTTCAATTTTGTCTTCCATCATCAATTTATTTTATGAGTTGAACTATTCCAGAAAACAAATTACGTACCTAATTAAAATAGAAATGCCGGGAACAAGCCCGGCATTCTAGTTTATTTGTTTGAATCAACATTAAAGTGATTCATAAATTTTTATTTTATTATACAATGTTTTACGATCAATTTTTAAGATTTCTGCTGCCTTTGTTTTGTTGAAATTAACATCTTTCAGCACACTCATGATCGTATCATATTCTGCTTTAGCAGCAGCATCCTTCAGGTCTATTTCTTTATTCTTAGGTTCTGGGTTTTCAGTATTCATACTTGCGGAACTTTGAAATTCATTTTCAAAATTGGCTTGTGTAATTTCCCAGGGTAGAACTTTAGAATTAATTTTTCCCGATGGTGTTAATAAAACAGCTCGTCTGACCACGTTTCTAAATTCTCTTAAATTACCCGGCCAGGCATATTTTAGGAACATTTCTTCTACATCATCCTCATATCCTTCAATATCTTTCTGTAATTCCTCATTGGTTTTATCCAGAAAAAATTGCGCAAATAATAAGATGTCCTCTTTTCTTTCCCGGAGGGCGGGAAGCTTAATAGAAAACTCATTAAACCGATGGTATAAATCTTCCCGGAATTTTCCTTTTTTATAAGCATCCTGCAGGTTTTCATTGGAAGCCACGATAATACGGACATCCACATCCATTTCCTTATTTCCACCTACACGCTTGAACTTCCTTTCCTGAATAACCCGTAGCAAGGAAGCCTGAACATCCAACGCCAGATTGGAAACCTCATCCAAAAATAAGGTGCCGCCATTGGCTAATTCAAAATGGCCTTCTTTATCCGTTAAGGCACCCGTAAATGCACCTTTCACGTGACCAAATAATTCACTACCGGCGAGTTCTTTTGAAAGTG
>JBDSBN010000354.1:0-2569 GCA_039921585.1 Ginsengibacter sp.
CCCGGAATATGGAATATAAATCATGGCTAACTAAGAATGGTTTATCTTTTAAAAATGGTAATATAAATGTTAGAACAGGTGATGAAAACATAATTTCCGGAAAATTAGATTGGAGCAAAAGTAAAAATTATGATTATAAAGGAAGAGCATACTTAGAAGTTCCATTTTTATTTAATCAAAATCTTTTCATTCATTTTAAAGAATTTTCAGGAAGTTCACAATTCAGTATGGTTTTCCGGAATTTGCCAAATGAAGAATTTGAGGCTGCGATACGATCTACAACTTCCGGCAAAATAATTCATGATGAATTTGGGAATAAAAATGAAGGGACAATTCAGAGTTATTTTCTTCTAAACGGAGAAAAGAAAACACTTTGGGTAAAGAGAGAAAAGGACAAAAGTTTTATTCGGGTAAAACGGGTTAGAAATGACGAAGTACCGAGGGTTATTGCTGAAAACAAATCTGTTCAGCGTTCATCATGCTCCACTATTGCATTCACTGAATACAGTGTTTATTGTTGGGGTGACGTCGAATGTGTAACATACTCTCATACATCTTATTATATTTTTTGCACAGGCGATAGGAACGATGAAAAAATTGATGATGGCGATTGGGGTGGTGGTGGTGGTGGTGGTGGAGACCCATCTCCCCCGCCTCCTATTAATCAGCCTGATACTTGTAACACAGCAAAGGCCATGGAAGCAACTTCCTTTTCCTCCTTACCAATATTTGACAGTGCCAAAAGTCAAATACAAAATGCTGCCAGTGATGGTAACGAGCATGCCATCAGTTTCGGGAAAAATCCTAATGGGAATGTTATCAAATCTGAAATGAGCACAGGGAATGAATATACGGCTCCTATTCCATATATTGAAAATGTTATAGCTGATTTCCACAACCATCAAAACGTAAATCCACCTACCGCAGGAGACATTTATACATTTATTGATAAAACTTTAGCTCATTCTACTTATGAAACCAGATATGTAATGACGATGAATGGAACAATTTATGCACTGGTTATAAATAATTTGCAGGATGCTATTGATTTTAATACGCAGCATCCGAGACAGCCTCCGATTGGAGATTTTGAACCTGATTTCCCGGAAGATATTAACAACGAGATAAATGAAATGGTGCAGACCGGAAGTGGCACAATAGAAATTGCAATCACATATATACTTTCAAAATACAAAACGGGGGTCTCACTAATGAGAGCGAATGCTGGAGGACAGTTTAAAAAACTAAGAACGGAGGTAATAAATAACGGGGGAAATACAATTTACATTTCAAACAATTGCCAATAACCGGATCCCACAATTATAAAAAAAAGAATTATGAAAAAACTACTCTCTTTACTACTGGCAGTAAATTTACTATTCCTGTCTTCGTGTAACGCACAACAAAAATTAATGCAGACTGTAAACGATGCAGGAATTATAAAACAAAATGAGAAAAAGTTCATTGGTAAGCCTTTTAAGGATCTCTTATCGGAAATTGAACCGGAAATAAAATATGCGTACGGCACGCCTGACTATGCAACAATAGGTGTGTCCGGAGGACAATATATAAAGTTCTTTTTTACTCAAAAGGATTCCGCAATAAACATAATTCGAAAAGATCTACCACGTCCGACATCAATAACGGTAACTTTTATGCCCGATAAATCAACTAATCTTAAACCAATTCCTATCGGAGGAATTAGTATAGATCGAAAAGAATTAGTTAGGTTGTATGGAAATATGATTGTGGCACGCATATCTGTTTTTGGAAGTAATTAATTTGTGGTGCAAAAGGAAATAGTCATTTTAGGAATATTAAAGAAGATAAGTTCACCCTATTTATTATACCCCCGGAAGAAGATTTAGAGCGTAAATGGCGCACATTAACTTGTCGAACAAAAAGACTTACCCTTCTGGCGCAGGTCTCCTGACCTGTGACTGTGCGTTACTAAACCATATGCGTTGATAGAATTACAAGTTAATTAACGGTGAGGCACAAGACCTGCGCCAGGGGAGGGAAATAAAGGGCTACACTTTGCTAACCTGAAAACGAAATTCATTTATAAGAATTTGTTGTAGAAGGAAGTACCTGCAGGATTATTGAAGTAGGGTACGTAGGCGGTAGGTAAGGCCAGAAAAACTTAATTATAAAAGATATTGGGATTCGCAAAGGAAAAATGCTGCCATCCAAAACAAAGTTTTGGATGGCAGCATTTTTCAATCTGTTGAAAAAGAATAATATAATTCACAAAATCTTTTCTTTTTATTAACATTTCGTTTATATTCGTTGAACGGAAAAACTCGGTAAAACAATTTATACATGACAAGAATTATCTCACCCCCCCCGGATTTGTTTTCCTATTAGCAATTTCACTGCTATTTTTCTCCTGCAAAAAGGATCTTCAAAGCGATCTGAATGATCCGGAAACAATAGAAAATTCCCGGAATATGGAATATAAATCATGGCTAACTAAGAATGGTTTATCTTTTAAAAATGGTAATATAAATGTTAGAACAGGTGATGAAAACATAATTTCCGGAAAATTAGATTGGAGCAAAAGTAAAAA
>JBDSBN010000355.1:0-11997 GCA_039921585.1 Ginsengibacter sp.
GTTTTTTCCTGCCTTTGCTTTTGTATTTTTTTAATGATTTCTTCCAGACTTTTCTTCAAATGTTCAACTGCTACGGGATCAATTTCATTTTCAATATCCTGGGCAAGTTTCGTACGATTTGTTTCGAGGGCAGCTAAAGTTTCATTCATTTTTGAAATCAATTTATTGACCTTTTCTTTTTGTTGCGCCCACCATTGCGACACTTTCGTTTCATCTGCCGGTTGCAGATCTAATTGCCCCAAACAAAAGACTTTTTCCGGTTCCGCACAATCGCAATCCACCTCGTCTCTTTTTTCATAAAAATTATAATTTACCCAAACAGGAACTTCATACTCTTTAGATGGGTGGAGCCAGGCATTACGAATACCCTCAATGTCCAGGATTACTTTTCGATAATCATTTATGGTAACAGGACTATTAGGAAGAATTTGTCGTGCTGTATAGAATATCTCGTCCCACGTATGATCGTCCACTTCTTCCGGTGCCAGCAAATCCTTCACATCAAAACCTGTTCTATAACCCAGATCGGTAATGGCGTAAGCAACCGCTTCTAATATTGTGATGCCGGGATCAGATGTATTGTAATCTGTCCACTGATCACTTCCCAGCTGCTCTATAGTTTGAATACCTGCTGAACGCATGGCATCATAATCTTCTGCAGGGGTCAGTGAAATATTGTTCGGCATCTGGGTATTACTCAACATATCTTCTTTTTTTAAAGGAAAAAATATCAGTTCACGTCATCTTTCTTTTTATTCGTTTTTCCAGGAGTTCGCTTTGCAGCAGGAGTGGTTTTTTTTACTTTTGTCGTTTTTTTAGCCGGAATTTTTTCTGCTGATTTGTCCGCAACATCTTTCGTTTTTTTGGCAGTTACATCTTCTGATTTGGATGAATCTGCTTTCGCTTTTCCGGGAGAATCAATCACTAAATCTTTCATCACATGTTCTGCAGAAAGATTCATTACCGGAGTCATTTCATGGACATCACCCACCGGTTCTTTCCGGTTTCCCTCTGTCTCGGCGGAAGGCTGTACAACATCTCCACCATCAACCGTTTCACTTTTTAGTTGCCTTCTTTGCTCACATATAGATAGATTCGGCGGCGCCACGTAAGGGAAAATAAAATGATGTGGTGCCGAAACCAGGATAGATCTTGAAGAAGAAGGGGATACGACCACATCGCCGGAATTGTCCATGCTTTGATTTAGAAGCGTCTCTATTTCTGTGCAATCAGACAAACTTTCTACTGTTTCCAGGTAAGATCGATCAGGAGAATCAATATCCTTTTCTTCGGGGCAGCATTCCTGTCTGCATACACCCATTTCGAAATCTGTAATAAATTGGACATACTCTCTTTCTTCGATAAAATCGATAATAGAAGAAGCATATATTTTCTGGCCGAAAACCACATCCACATCTTCATGAAATGCCCAGGGAGTAAGGTATTCCACAATTTCATCATTAAGCTTTTTAAGATAGAACCCTTTGTCTGCACCGCTAATGAATTGCACTCTAAAAAACACAATCACTTGTTCGTAAACAGGATTTTTGGCAGCAACTTTTACAAAGGGTGAAGAATACTTCTTTACATATTGAACCATATCGATTAATACCCGTTGGGATGTTTTTGGCTGCAAAGGATTGACTGCATTCCTGTTTTTTAAATTAGCAATAGGAATCAGCAAAACATGACCGGGAGCAATTTGCGGACCGCAGCATTCCTGCACTGTATTCGAATCATCTTTCTTCTCTCTGCAAAGACAATTTGGATCCGCATGATTGATACATTTCACTTTAAAAACAGATGAAAACCGTTCCAGCACCAGGTGCTCATAATCCCAGGAAGTAACAGCCCGCTGCTTATGCCTTAACCGCTCGCTGATACGGGTTTGAAACTCTTTTCCGATTTCCGCATGCTTTCCATCAAAGGAAGAAAAAGGCTGTATGACTTTAGCAATGCGGGAATCAGGGTTTTGAAGTTTTTGAATACTTTCTGCTTTCAACGCATCGTCATAATGCGCCGGACTGTTTCCCTGATCATTGAATATCGCCAGGACTGCCTGCGAAAAGATATTAATCACTCGCGGAATTCTTTCCGCATATTCCGTAACGCTGGCGCGGATCCAGGAAAGTCCGGTGGTGATAATCGTGTGATCATTGGTAATATTTGCAGGCAAACTAAATTTTATAATTCCGGTTGTTTGGAAACCTCCCGTATCATCCGAAAGGATATCTTCTCCATTAAAAGGAATCCATTGATTATTGGAAAGAAATGACCAGTGAATTTCGGGCGGATCATGATCTTCATCAGCGGCACTACCCTCTGCAAACTGGAACAGCAGCGATACAGATTGCAATGGTTCTGCATTCTCTAAACCGATAAACAACAACCCTTCTTCCTGAATGGTACCATAGTATTGATCAATCTTACCCCGGTTGGCAGTAATACCTTGTACTGCAGAGATTATTTTAGGATATTTTAAATCTTTTCTCGCTTCATCTGTCGTTTTCCTTGACCCGGAATCCGTGTCTGCATTTTTGTATAAATCCGTATAGGTAAATTGAGGTAAAAGATTGTTTTTAAGATTTTGTATCACACCCTCAGCTATTACCTGTGGAATATTCTGACGTAGTCCCGGAACGCCCACGGTTATATTTCCTGAAGCCAATGCATTCCGGTTAATGGAAAGAGGTATGGCTAATTCTGCAACACCAAATGGATAAACATGAAAAAATTGATCCACTCCTTGTTCCAGTTGCGGTAAGACAGAAATATAGTTTAATGAAATCTCCTTTACTTCCAATGCTTCTCTTAATTTCTGCCCTTCTAAACGAAGAGTGGAGCCCAGATCTAAACGTAAAAAACCTTTTGTGGTATTTATAGAATATTCCTGTACTTCGTTTACAGGGGTTCTCTTCAAGGTGATCACTTTTTCATTTCCTTGCAACACATTTTCTGCTAATTGACTGAGAGAAAAAAACTCCGCATCTCCACGGTACGAAAGCAAAACCCATTGTTTATGTTGTAAAAGATATAATTGATACGTCGTGTTATTCCCTGTTGCGTTCCTTATATTGATGGAAAGCATACCCAACGGTTTATTGAAGATTTCTTCGCTACCTATGTATAATGATTTACCGGTAAAGGGATTTGCAGTGAAAGGATCAAATGATTTTCCGGCTTCCAAAATCTGTTCGTCATTTTGTAATACCAAATGCTGAAGACCATCAAAGGAAGGAGTGCCAACGTTTAAGCCATTTTCATTTAAAACCATTTTCATCGATCCTACCTTGACGATTAAAGTGAAATTTTCAAAGGAGATGGTATTAAACTCTTTTTCTGATAAACGGATTTCATTATTCAAAAGCAACTGCATGACAGGGTTGTCTGTTTGAAATGAAGCACCTTCATGAATTTCTGAATTATAAGGAATAATGCCTTCGGCAGATATCGGAAGAAATAGTAAAATGCTCGATTCTTCTTCATCTGTATTTATAGAATAAAATGGTTCATTAATTTGAAAAGCAGCATCCGTAAACTCTTTCCCTTCCTTATCCAGAATGTCTTTGATAACAGTCCAGGGTTTACTTTGATCAATGCGCATCCATCCGCTTTCACCGGTTAAGTGAATCACAAACGGATTTACTATTTCTCCCGTCTGAAGGCGTTCAAATAATATGTTTTTCTTGAATGATTTCAACATTGCTAACCGGTTGCCCCCCCTTAACAATAACTGTGGAGAAGCAACGGCGAATCCAATTTGAGCAGAAGTTTTTTTCTCTTTGGAAGGTTCCAACAACTTAATCGCCTCACACAAATCTCCAGTCAATTCACTATTGCTGCCATCTTTTCCAAAGGCAGGCCAGGCAGCATAATCAGTATCAAATGGAGCTCCCTGCCCATCAGCAGAATTTGCAACAGAATTGGCATAAATCGACCTAATACCTTTTTCTCCATTATCCAGTTGCTCCTTTTCAATGAAAACCGTTTTAATCTCTTTTACTTTCACCTGATTAATCACCAACTCATCCTGTGTTTTATAAATCTGTTCTATACCCGAAACATCTTTTCCTGCTTTTAGCGGGGTGTTTTTATCCAAAGGATATTCGATAATATCTTTGGCAAGTTCAAATACAATGTGGACTTTATCGGGCTGTGCGTCTTTTGATGTCAGACGCAAAACATCTTTATAATAGTAATCCAGCATACGGCCGGGCAGTTTGTTTAATTGCTCCTGCGCCAGCTGGAACAGTTTTAAAAAAGAAATAAACAAGGCCATATGTGGCTGATGTCCGGGATAAGCTTCCAACGCATATTTCATCACATCAGCCGTTTTGTTGATCAAGCTATTCATCACTCCCAAAAAAGATTGAAACACTTCATCCGCATACAAAGCTGCGTTTAAAACCTTTTCAATCTCAGTGGTGCCTTCGTAAATAGACAGGTCTGCTAATATTTCCGAATCAGTTTGCCAGAGTTCATTATCTTCCAAATCCTTATAATCCAGATTCATTTTTTCTGGTGAAAAGACAAGCCGAAAACCTTCTTCATAAGACATGATCTTATTTACCTGACTGCCAAGGGTGGATTGAATGGCCGTTTTTAAATGCTCATACAAAGGGTTTTCAGGAATGGCCACTTTAAACCAATCATTCATTTTATGAGCAAGCTCAAGAGAAGCTTCAAACAATTTCACCAGCCCATTTCTATTCCCAGTTTGTTCCAGTTCCGTTCTGATTTTATCATAACTTTTCTTTGCAGCAGTTACATCTGTCAAACGGATTGCCGCTGCAATAACCGCCATATCTTTTGAAAAAAACTCCTGCCAACTGATGGGCTCATCCGTACTCAATTGGCTTTCCGGAATATCAAAAAAACGAATCCGCGCGGCATAGTCTTTTATATAAATGAGCAACTCCTCCATAGACCGATCATCGATGGGCGCATAAGATGGATCCAGGGCTTTTAGATACCTTGAAAACTGTGCGGACCCATCTTTCAAATCGTCTTTATGGCAATTACAGTTACTCATAACTCTCTTTTATATGTGATCAATATTTGTTGCTTCCTTTATATAAAACGGGTAAACATAATTATACCGGGTATTGGTAGTGATGATGGTATAAGGAATGGTTACTTCTAATATTCCCGCCTCCTGTTGTGCTTCTGAAGTGATCTCTCCGACAATGATCCTGGGTTCGTGATAAGTGAGTGCTTCAAAAACAATTTTTTGAATAAGGGCGATGTTCTGCACCGTCATATTATCAAATACGTGCGGTTGTAAATTGCATCCAAACGTGGGCAACATCACTCTTTCGCCCGTAATTGTTTCCAAAATGATCCGGATGCTGCTTTCAACATCTTCCACCCCGCTAAGCATTTCCACTCCGTGAAATTCCCGTCTGAAAGTGGGTGGAAAATTCCACCCCGTTCCTAAAAATGAAAACTCTGTTCGTTGTACCATTTGTGAAAAATTTAATTGGTTAACCTCCGATCAGCACTGTCGCGCACCCACCGACGACACTTCCTCCGTGCGCTGTTGTATCCCCCATTCTTGCAGCCGGCTTGCCCCCGATCAAAACAGTTCCGGATCCTTTTACAATCGTATCCGGCGGCCCCGTACAAGTACATAAATCACCCATTGCCGCTGCAGGCATTCCTCCGATTAAAACAGTTGGAATTCCCGGGGGTAATATCGGACCTCCCACGTGAGGATTCTGGCTTGTGAGCGGACAAATATGATTATCTCCTACTCTTGCTGCCAGTGCCATATTTTCTGATTTAAAGGGTTTAATTAATTTTTACCAATGCTCCTTTTATGGTGATTGTCCCACTGGATTCAATTGTAATACCTGCGGCCCCCATCATCATTTTATTTCCTAAATCATCCTTAATAAGAATGCTCCCTGAATCGTTTAAAATGATCGTTTTTTCGCCGCCATCCCCACCTGCTGAAATGGTAATAGATTTTTTACTGTCATTAAAAACAAGCTTCGATTTTTCTCCGGTAACTATCCCTGTTTCTTTACTGCTATCTGTTTTTTCTAACGGAGGTTTTCGACTGTCACTACTATAAAGACTACCTAACACTACCGGATAATTTGGGTCATCATTGAGAAATCCCAACACCACCTCATCGTCTACTTCCGGTCTGAAAAAGATTCCCCTTTTGCTGCCCGCTTCGGGCATTGCTACCCGAGCCCATACCCCTTCATTGCCTCCAAGGATGGATGGAAGTTTTATTTTAATCCGATATTGTCCTTCCGGATCATCAGTATCCTCCACAATTCCTATTTCCAACCCATTTACTCCGGGAAGAAGTCCGGAGGCAGCCTTATCCATTACATCTTCCTTTTTGTAAAATGGATCTTCTCCCCAGCCAAAGTGAATATCTGTAAACAAATTTCCTGTAAACAAATGAACCACTCCGGTTACAAATACATTTCCATTGAAGCGGTCTCCAACTCCTTTCAACTCGATCATTGTTCCTGGCTTTATGGTTGCATTTCCTAAAACCCGCACCCGGCCGGTCACTTTAGCCATCCTGGCTTGCAAGTCTTGCGCATTGGCCCAATCCTGCAATTGAGAAGATTCTAATTTACCTGTATGGACTAATTTGGGTTCAGATCCTAAGACGGAAGCCAGGTTATCCGATGTAAGATTGCCCGTTTCACTAAATGAAGAACTCCCTTGATCGGAAATATTCATCTCTTGATTTCTATAATCCCATGTTGCCGCGGTTACAGAATGATGTTGTCGCCGGGCATCTAATTCAGCTTCAAAGTCTAAAATATTATCACCATAAGTGAGGGATAGAATAGGTTTTTGCTGTGTATCCGGTTTTGCAATCGTCACCTCTCCATTATCAGTAAAAACAAACATACCATTAGCCTCTGCGCGGATGGCCAAAAAATCCCAATCTGTTGCATTGTACTGAACAAGCTGTTCATTTTGTTCATTTGTTCTATCTATAGAATTCTTCAGACCGGCGGCATCCAAAATTTCTTCCATCACCTCACTATCTTTTTTTTCGATGAAATAAGCACTCTTTCTGGCGCTTGTTAATTTTATCGCCTCATCTTTTGCTTCTATATGCAAATAGGAGTTGCCATCGGGCTTGATTTGTATTTTATGTCCGATAATGATCCCTTCAAATATGGTTTCCGTTTGGCCTTCATATCCGGATTTTATTTCAATAGCAGAACCTGGTTTAAGATTGTCTTCGTTACTTAAAGAAAACTCTCTTTCTGCAACATTTCCATCTTGAAATAAAAGGCGTGCACCGGAAATTTTGTTGAAAAATTTCTGAACTGAAAATTGAATTAATAATACTTCTCCACTCAGCTCAGTCCCGTTAACGATCACTTTTGTAGTGACCACAGATGTATCTGATTCGCTTCCCGGAGGTAAATTACTTAAACTCATTTGCCTTTATTTTTTATGTTTTACCTGATACAGGCGGAAATAATAATGTTGTTCCTGCCTTCAGTTTTCTAAAATTTTTCAATCGGTTTGCCCTGGCTACTTTTAAATAATGATTTTGATTTCTATACACCTGAAATGTGAGAAAAGGAAGTAAATCATATTCCCGGACCACTACTCTGTGGCTCAGATCGGGAGAGGATAAATTGGATAAAATACTTCCCAATCCCCTTGGCACTCTTTCTGCAAATTGAGCCAGTATTTTTGCACGTATCGGAATACCGAACATATCAAAGGAGGTATATGTAACCGTGAAAGATTTCAATACACAATTGATAATTACCGGACCATATTGAAGCAGTAAAAAATTAGGCCGGTGATCAGAACCTTTAATGCGCGTAGTCGCTAACCGAAAAAGCAAAACCTGTGCAGGTACAGGAATTTTTATTCCATTTGTATTCACCCCTGTTCCATCCAGCATAATATCAATGGAAAAAGTTCGCGCAGAAGTTTTCAAATAAGTAAAATCATTGTTCTCTTTTCCCGGCACTTTGTCGGCGGACCAATTGATAACCTCCTCAATTGCTAATTTATCGGGATTAAACATAGCCACAAAAGGAACTCCATTCGGAAGTCCTGTATCCTTATCAACGGGAAGAATTTTTAGATTAAAAGCTAATTTCGCTGCTGATTGAGTGTCCATTATCGTTCCTTTTTTTCTTTTAAAATATCCGTCACCAATTCAGCCAGAATGATTTCATCTATTTTGGCTGCTAAATTCTGATCAGTATGGGTTGTTACTGCTTTCTGATCGGTAGCATTCACTCTTTCGAGATTCGCTTTTATGACCAACTCATTAATTTGTACCGGCATAAGATTATAGTTTACGTTCAAAATATTGATAGGCAAATTCCATTGTTTCGATCGCCAGTGAATTATCATTTGCACTAAAGCCGGAAACATTCCATTTCACGGGATATGCCTGAACAACCTGCCATACGGCCAATGGATCTCCCGATTCATTCAACAAACTGATGAGAATATCCGATGGTTTAAAATCATACACTGCCACATTAAAAAACGAAGAGGCCGCATCTTTCATCCACTGAATTAAACCACTGTTTGTGACCAGACCGCGCTTTAATACCAGGTTGGGATATTTGATTCTTTTGGGAAGTTTATATTCAAACCTGTTTTCTCCACCTTCAGTAAATAATTCCGTTTCAATTTCAAAGCTCAGGCCGCTCACATCCCTAAAACGTTGCTCCTCCTGATTATTCATGCCTGAAATTCCCAGAAATTCCACTTTGAAGGAAAATGATGTTGGTGGATAATAAATTGCTGCCATTACACTGTTTGTACTTTAATTCCTTCATGAGCTAATTCAAGCGTTTCGATAGCGACCTCCGTACCTGTCGCTTTTAAGCCTGGACCTTCACATTTTACTGGCCAGGCCTGCAATACAGACCAAACCATGACAGGTTCGCCTTCATCGTTAAGTAGGGAGATCAGGATATCTCTGCGTTCCACGTTCGGAGAACCACCATTGTTAAACCAGGTATAAAACTCATTGTTCTTTTCTGTGATGCCCCGTTTCAAACTGAGGTTATTCACTTTGATCAGTCCCGGCCGCTTCAGTGGTGCAGTCATTGCCGACATGAGTCCATCCCTATATTCAATCGGTGCAATTTCCTGCGATAACCCACTAACATCGGAAAACCCGATGTCCTGACCATTCCATGAAACTTTAAAATGGAAAACCGGTAAAGGATATGTTGCCATAGCGTTTGTTTTTAAAATGAAAAGAGATTATTTATGATTGCTGCATTAACTGTGTAAATTTCAAAACGATAAATTCTGCGGGACGGGACACGGCCATCCCTATTTCCACATTCATCCTGCCTTCCAGAATATCAACGGAAGTCATGGTTGATCCTAATCCGACCCTGACGTAAAAAGCCTGTTCGGGTTTTGAACCAGCCAAAGCTCCATCACGCCATTTTTGAAATAAATAATTTTCAATCATTGCCTGCATTTTTACCCAGGTGCTAATTGTATTCGGCTCGAAAACAGCCCAGTGACTGGATTTCCGGATGGATTCTTCCACCATATTAAAAAAGCGGCGTACACTGATGTATTTCCATTCATTATCATTTCCGTTTAAAGTACGGGCACCCCAAACCAGTGTTCCAAATCCGGGAAAGCTTCTAATTGCATTAATGCTTTTACCGGAGTTTGCATCGATATTCATTCCCTCCTGCTCTCGGGAAGAAATCGAAACATTTGGTTTTACTACGGACAAAAGCGATTCATTTGCAGGAGCTTTCCATACTCCTTTTGTGGCATCTACCCGGGTATACAAACCAGCAATCGCACCGGAAGGAGGCAGAACAACATATTGTTTTTGCATTTCTGCTTCAATCTTATTATACAAAAGAGATCCTTTTCCCAATTCACTCATTTTCTTTCCCGTAAGATCTGTACTACCTCCGAAAGGGGTCATTTTATCGACAACAAGATTTGCAAAATCATAGGTTAGAGCATAGGTGGTGATAAGATTGGGATAATAAGCTGCAGCAAAACTATTCTCCGAAGGAGAAAGAGAGGCATTGCGGATTAATTTGGAATCTCCGTCAATATCCCCGTTTGGATCAGTGGCATTTTTTTGCGTTGCTAAAATAGGATCTATCAGTGCAAAGCGGTCTCCGCTATCCGAAGCCTGTTTGATCATGGCATTGACGATCTCTTTATAACCTGCCGGGCTCCAATCATCTGGTAGTGGAACAGGAGGAATATCCAGTTTCACTGCTTCGGGGATGATTAAAAGAGTCACTTCGTCTACATCTTTGACAATATCCAACCCGGCTAGAAGCGCATCCTTGGAAATGGCAGTGAGATAATCTCCGGTGGAAACGATATAGCATACTCCACCTCCATTATCATAAAAATGTCGTACTGAATAATAGAGGTTATAAGAAGATTTTTTAGATTCATCTACGGTAGCAGAAATTTGGTATTGATTACTTCCCAAGTCTTTTACATCGATGAAAACACTTTCATTGGATTCTTTTGGAGGTCCTCCATAAAAGGCAACATAATCAGCAAGACTGGTAATTTTATTTGCCGTATTAATTAAATCACCAGCAGCATTTTGTTGGGCTTTTTCAGTATGTCCTACAAACGCAGGTATGGCTGTTTCCACCTCCGCAACGGAGGGAGGCAGAGATGGAATTTCCTGTACATAAACACCAGGTGTTGCAAGCTTTAAAACTGACATATTCTTAATTTTAAATTGTTATAAAAATATCTGAATAAACAAATAATGGAGTAGTTGTATCGATTAATCCCGTGGATGGAAAGGGCAAGTTATTTTTCACCGCTGCCTGATTTGGAAGACCTGAATTTTTTTCCAGAGTAAGCTTTAAGCCATTGTTTCCTAAAGAAGTAAAGTATTTCTCTTTTAGAAACAATTTGTTTTCCGATTCAAAAATCATTTCCCTTTCTGTCATTCCTTTTTGTTTAAATGTGACTCCTGCGTCATTACTCACTATGTTTAAATGATCCAGAAAAGTAGTTTTATCCGCCAAATTCAGTGTTGCTAATTCCTGAAACAAAGGACTACTTTCATTTAATTGAAATGTATAGCGCCACACTGTCTCCCGATTATTAAGTGAAATAAAATAGGAAGGCCTATCCGGAGTAATGGATCCATCAGACTCCATCATGCGATAATTACTTTCTAAATCCGGAGAAAAGAAAAATTCTACAACGGCAAATAAAGGCAGCGTCGATGCCAGTCCTTTATAATAAAACGTATCTTTTAAAACTCCCTGAATTCTCAACTCAAACTTCCCTGTTCGCATAGAAGTAAGATTAAAAAGCAAATCCGTTTTTCCCATCGCCATGGTGATCAATTCAGGCGGTACGGTTTTACCGGTTAAAAGATGTTTCAACTCAACATCTTCGGCCAAAACCGGCCCGGGTTCTTGAAATCTGTAAACAGGGCCTGTTGTTAAAATCAAATCTTCCGCTTTTACTCCGTTGGTGTTCTTTGAAATGTGCAAAGCACTACGCGCAGCAACCGGATCTACGATTAGATTACTAAAATAAAAAGCCCTGTTCGTGAAGGCCAGCAACGGCAAATCATTCTGATGTAAAACATGGGTATTTTTTAATTGAATTCCGAAACTTAATACATCGTCATTTTTGGGTGCGTATTTCAATGGATAATTTCCACTTGCAATTTTTTCTTTGACCGGTGCAAGAACTATTAATTCAGGTTTGCTCTCTGTGGTTATTGTGAGCAAGTTCATTTTTCTCAAAACCGAAAAGCTTTCCGGAAGAACAACCATTTCAAAATCAGAAACAGGATTTAATCGGACGTCTTTCATTGATTTGTTTGCATAAAACAATTGTTCAATTGAAAAAGTAAATAGCTCCATATATTTTATCTGAATTCCCATTAATTAATCGTTTATGAATCAGAAACATTTATTTCTTTAATAACCCTTTCTTTACTCAAAGCATTCGGATCGAAAACTGTAAGCATCCTTACTGAATACACGATACTTGGCA